>JASJBX010000114.1 GCA_030066295.1 Crocosphaera sp. | reverse complement strand
GGTAGAATCAGCTAAAGTGCGCTTAGAACAAGCTAAAAATGATGTCGATCGCTTACAGGAATTGAATGAAGAAGGGGCGATCGCTTTACGGGAGGTAGAGTTAGCCCGTACAGAATATCTGACCGCGAAACAAACCGTGTTATCATCACAATCAGAGGTAAATGTGCGTCAAGCCGCCGTAGAAGCAGCCAGAGGGCGTGTCATTGCCCAACAATCCCTGATTCAACAGGAACAAGCAAGATTATCCTATACCCGTCTTCATTCTCCCATTACGGGTTATGTCTTACAACGGGTCATAGAAACGGGAAACTTAGTACAACCGGGTAGCGATATCGTCCGTTTAGGAGACTTTAGTCAAGTCAAGGTGGTGGTTCCCGTTTCCGAATTAGATTTGGCTAATATCCGCCTTGGACAGTCGGTGAGAGTCCGTTTAGATGCCTTTCCCCGCGACAGTTTAGTGGGACGGGTCAATAATATTTCCCCGGCAGCCGACCCTACCAGTCGCCAAGTTCCCATCGAGGTTATTTTAGCCAATGCTGAACAGAAAATTAGCAGTGGGTTGTTAGCCAGGGTGAGTTTTGGTCAAACCGGTTCCCCACCTGTGGTTATTCCGGAAACTGCGTTACAAGGGACGACCGGCGGACAGGGGAAGGTGTTTGTGGTGATGGGAGACAAGGAAAATGCCACAGTAACCGAGAGGATAGTCCGGTTGGGGAAACGGATTGATGGACAGGTGGAAGTTTTAGGTGGTTTGCGGCCAGGAGAACGGTATGTGTCTCGCAGTAGCGATGCTTTGAAAGATAATCAGTCTGTGAAGTTGAGTGTTTTATCCCAATAATCAGTATCTCGGTTTAACAATTAAACGACGATTGGGTTCTTGTCCTCTGCTTTCAGTGGCGATATCTGCTACATTTTTGAAGAAGGAATGAATTTGACGACGTTCGGCTGAAGAAAGGGCCGTCATTTCTACTTCCTGCCCGGTTTGACGAACTTTTTCGGCAATGTCTTCGGTGAGGGTTTTTAACTGTTGCAAACGTTCTAAACGATAGCCATTGAGTTCGATAGTAAACCCTTGCTGATCAACACTATCGACGGTGAGATTAATTAAAGTATTGGCTAAATATTGGATTGCGTCAAGACCTTCCCCTTTTTCCCCTAATAACATCAACGTTTTTTCTGGGAGTAACTGAGTTTCATCGATGATTAACCAACATTCGGTGGTTCCTTCCAGTTCATTTTCCCGATACTCCACTTTAACACTGGTGGGAAATCCCATTAATGTTAAGAGATTTTCTAACCATTCTTTACCGACTTGTTTTTCTTGTCCCATGATAATGACTTGAATCTATTTTTTATCTATCTTGCCTTTACATTGCTGTTTGTTATTATGTTAGGCTTGGCTAAAACGTATTCTAGTAATACGTTTTAGCTGAGTTGAGAAATCTAAGAGGTTTTCTCTTTTTTCTTAGAACGCTTTTCAAAGGGCAGGGTTTCTCTCCCTTTTTCGGCTTTTTCTTGTTCTTCGAGTAACTTTTGCAAGTTATCGGGTAAGGGTTCCCGCATTAAAATTAGGGTTTGCAGGGTTTGGAAAATGTTAGCCACAACAATATACATTAACACCCCGGCTGGCAAGGGGAAAAAGAGAAACATCCCACTAAAAAGAACAGGAGTAATCTTATTAATGGTTTGTTGTTGTTGGGCCCCACCCCCAGAAGAACCGGATAATTCTTGGTTGATATAAATACTGGCACCAAAGAAGAGAATCATCCCTAAAATATCCCAGTTGATGCTGCCATCGTCATTGGTGACTCCCACTTGCCCTAAAGCATTGATAAAGAGGAATCCGGTATTAGCAGCAATCCCTGGAATGGTAGCCTGAATGGTCGCTTCTCCGGGGGCTAGGGCTTCTATGGTTCCATCTTCGTTGATTTTCACTCGTTCTGCCCCTTTGGTGACCTCATAAGTGGGTTGAATATCACTGTTAGGGTTTTCTTGGACTAGGTTAGAGAGGGTTTGTCCTTCGCTGGTTTGAAATTCAACGGTGGTCTTTTCTCCCACCCCTAGCTTATTACCTCCAGGTAACAAGGCGGAAATGGGATAATGTTCCCCATCACTGACATAGATGTTATTGGGTTTGGTGGCGTAGGGTTGGGGGACAACTCGCTCAATTTGCTCAGAGGGCAAAATCTGCACGTCAACGGTATAGTTGATGTTAGCAAAGGGCGATCCTCTTAAGGTGGCAAATAAGGCGAATAAGATGGGCATTTGTAGCAGCAGGGGCAAACAACCGGCTAAGGGGTTGCCAAACTCCTGCATCAGTTTCCCCATTTCTTCTTGCTGTTTTGCCGGATCGTCCTTATAACGACTTTGAATTTCTGCTTGTCGTTCTTTCATTAAGGGTTGAGTAATTCGCATTTTCCGCATATTACGGATTTGGCCTGCACTTAAGGGGTACAAACCAAAGCGAATGACTAACGTTAAGGCAATAATCGCAAAGCCATAGCTTGGCACAATCCCGTAGAAAAAATCCAGGATTGGCAGCATAATGTTTGTGGAAATAAATCCGATACCAAAATCCATTCGTCTTAATCCAAGTAATTCCCCTATGGGGTGAGCTTTTGTTTAATTGATTCAATAGGAGGAATTGAGTAACACAAGGGTTATCTCAATCCTAATGTTGATCTTAGAAGTTATTGGGCGGTAATCGCTTCAATGGGTTTCCCCGTTTTGTCAGCAACTTTTTCGGCCATATAATCATAAATTTCTCGGAAGCGAGGAACGGCACGCATTTCTAAGCGACTTTTATCTCTGAGGGTAACGACAAGATCGCCCCATAATCCAATTCCACGGGGGATTTTGGCAATTTTGACGATTTCACCATAGATAATGTCGGTGCGATCGTTACCCATCCAACCCCCAGTAATGGAAATACGGCGATCAGTGATACGATAACGTAACCAAATGGCTCGCACGATCGCCCCAACGGTCAAGGGAAGACAGATAACGGTGAATCCTAACAATATATTAATGATCAAATCCCCAATATGAGGGCCTCCTTCATAAAATGTGTTCTCTCTTATACCCATAAATTATCTCGGCTTTAATTAACAACTCTTCTAATTCTCGCAAAAAATGTTCATATTTGCACTCACTTGTGTTACGCTTGACCACGATCACCACCTGAAAACCTGGCTGAATCGTCGGTAAGAAAAGACGGATGACTCCTTTGATTTGTCGTTTTAAACGATTGCGAGTCACTGCTTTTTTACTCACCTTTTGACTGACGGAAATGCCAAATTGTGTGGGTGGTGTGGGTTGTTTTGGGTCAGCTTGTAACAATACCCGCATAACCAGATGAGAACTTTGATAGCGTTTTCCTCGGTTATAGACGGTTTGGAATGCCTTGGGGTGTCTTAGGCGGTTTGGTTTGGGTAATCCCACGATTCACCAAGTCTGGTTAGGATAGAGTGGGCTTGAAGGTGTTACCTTTAGACGGATAAGCGATGTCTTCCTTTTTTGCGTCTTGCTTGAATGACTTTACGACCATTACTTTTTCGCATCCTCGCACGAAACCCTGATGTTCTCTTTTGCTTACGATTCGTTCCTCCTAAGGTGCGCTGAGTCACGGTTTTTGTCCTCCAACAACGTTATTTTTGTTTATTTTAATTAAATACACAGTCTAACATCATAACACAATTTTATTGAACAACACAAGATTGTTTAGAATTTATTTTCATAGCGAATGGTTGCTTCATTCAAAGTATAGTCATAGGAAAAGCGAATGGTTGTATTATCTTCTAATTTATAGACGGTTTCTATAACTGGAAATAACCGTAAATTGGTTAATCCCAAACTTTCACCTAATTGCGTGGTTTGTTGATTGGTATTAAACACCCAATCTTGCAGAAAAGGTAAAATAACCACTGCCGATTGTACCACACCAGTTTCTACTAATTGACTAGAATTTTGTCGTTGTAATTGTTCAACGACGGCCGGAAGTTGTTGGCCAAATAAGGTTAATAATTCCGTATTACTTAACGGGGGATTACTGGAAAAAGAAACAATCGGCGATCGCAATAAATCTCCGATAGAATTTGCCCCTAAGTTATTAATTTCAATACATCTAGCTAAAGCTTCTAAGTTATCTGGAGAGGTTTTATTATATGTTGTAATAGGGGGTAAATTTTCATTATTAAATTGACAAGCATCTTCAAAAAGATTACCCACATTTGGTAAAACTTCTTTAGCACTTCCTGCAACTGTTAAGGTGATTTCAGCCGATTTTGCTCTCCCTGTTTGCACAATATCATCAGCAATTTCATTATCTTTAATCGAACGAAGTGCGACGGCAAAAATGTATAATTTTAGTTCTAAATCAATGAGAGGATTGAGTAATCCTTGTTTTGGAGAAAAAGTCAAGGTGTTTTCGTTTTGGTCACTGATAAAAACACGAGTAACAGGGAGATTCACTTGACCCCTATTTATCGTAATTTTTCCTGATGGTTCAATTCTTAAAAATTCGGCTAAGGATACACGGTTGATCTGACCATTTAAGGTTAAATCTCCACTAACATTAAGAAAGGTTTTGGGAAGGGATAATGTCCTTTCACTTTCCAGGGAAATATTATCAATATTGATGGTAAAATCATCTAATCTGGGGGGGATAACAATATTATTTTTAGTGGACAGAAACCCTACCCATTTTTCAAATACAACTGATGGTTTTTCAGGTTTCAAGTTAAGTTTGGGTACTTTTATTTTTCCTTCTGTTAAGTTAACATTGCCACTAATTTTAGGGCTAATTAATGCCCCTGTAATTGTCATGTTACCGTTGATTAATCCTTGATAAATTCCTGAATTATTGACTTCATTTTGACTAATTTGTACAGCAAGAGGATTATTAATTGTTTGTTCATTGGGAAGGGGTAATAAGGGTAAGTCTCCTGTAAGAGTTAGGCGACTTTTAACCACATCTGCGGTTAATTGTTCAACACTCAAGCTTCTACTATTAAGGATTACTTTTCCATTTAAAGTGACAACTGTAGGCAGGGAAGCATTGGTAAATTGGGCATTATTTAAGTTTAAATTAATTTGACTATTAGAATCTAAAGAAATTCTCAATTGATTATCAACCGAAATTTTCCCTTGTACATTTGCAGTCACATTCCCTTCTCCCCCAACCCAAACAATTTGATCAAGGGTTAAGGATGGTAGTAAAGAAAAAGATTCTTGTCCTAAGTTGGCTTTTATTTCAAATTGATCATTGATATTTTCTACAATAGGAAAGGGTAAAGTGGCAGATATATTAAGGAAATTCGGTTGATTCGTACCTACTTGTAAACGATTATTACTATAGTTAAATTCACCCCCTAAATCAAGATCAAGGGGTCTAGCATTAATCACTCCCTCATTAAACTCAAAACTACCATCAACCATGGGATCTTTTAAGGTTCCATTGACGACACCGTTAACATTAATTGAACCATTAACATCACTGGGAATAATAATTAAATTACGCACTAAGTCTAAGGTTAAGTTTTCTACTGCAAACGCTGATGAATCAAGGGAATATTGATTATTATTATAAGATAAATTGAGGACACCTGATGCAGTAGCTGAACCTAATTTTATACTGGGATTGATAGAAACTTGTTGATCTTTTAGTTGTCCATTAATAGCGATTTTTTGAATGGGAATAACTTGAGAACCTTCCATCACTAAGCCGAGTGATGGTATGATAGAAGCGGTAGAAGGTTGTGGAGTCCATCGCCATTGATTCCCTTCAAATTGTATACCTACTTGGGGATTTGTCATGGTTCCTTCTAAGGTCATTTGTGCGTTATATTGACCTTTGATATCTAATTCTCTGGGTAAATCTCCTGCTTGAGTTTCGGCAAAAAATTCTTGTATTTTCTGATCATTCAGCCAAAATGTATAAAGTTGTTCAGCAAGGGATTTTAAAGAGTTACCCACAGCATCAGGTTTCATGTTTTCTGCTGTAGTAAAGTTCGGCTTTTTTAGTCGTAGCAGTCGTAATAAATTATCCCAATTATATAACTGTAATGCAATCAGTAAATCTTGAATATTGCCTTGATTAATATTAACTTGTCCTTGAACTTCTCCCGAGTTAACATTTAAGTTACCAACAATATTATAATTACTGTTTCCTATAGCTAGTTGGGTTTTTTCCAATAAAATCAAACCATTTTTATATATTAATGATGCTTCAAATTGATCTGCGATTACATCCCCAAAACGAGGTGAAACAAGGGTTAATTTTCCCAATGTATTAAAGTCTAAGGAATTAAAAGTTATTTCTATATTAATTAAACCTTGTAAGTATTCAGGTAATCCATAGTTACCTAAAGGTGCTATTTTTAGGATATGGATAGGTAAACTTTCAACAGTAGCGACTAGGTTATCATTTTCACGTTTTATCTTAGCCAGGATGGGTGTATTATTATTATAAGTTTGACGAATTTCTAAAGCATCTATTGTAGATACCAAGGAACAATTTTGTTTTAAACAGGGATTGAACACAGCACTAATTTTGTCTTCTTTTCCTTCTATATTGAAAGAAATTTTATTTAAGGAATCAAGGTTGATTTTTCCGACTAATTGTGGTTCAAATTGTTGTTCATTAAAACTTAAATTGGCTAAATTAACATCACCTACTATTTGTAAGTTACCTGGTGATAAAGGTGCAGTTAATAAATTTTTTCCTGATAAAGTTCCTTTAAAATTGCCTTCTCCCGTTAAGGAAACTTTTGTCGGTAAAAGGTTTCGATTAATAGGAATTTTATCTAATAATTGTGTCAAAGGTAATTCACTTAAATCAAAGTTGGTGTCAAGATTAAAGGAAAAGTTGGCAATATCTGGTGAATTCCAAATATTAGAAACCACAAAGTCTCCTTTCCCTTGAATATTTTGTTTTCCTACGTCTAAAGATATACTATTAACCGTAAAAGGAACGAATGAAGCGGATGTTAAAAGAGTGGTTAAAGGAAGAGAAGCTTTAATTTGACTATTTAGTTTATCAGAGGTAAACCCAGAAAATAAATCACTATTCAAACTAGATAAATCAATATTTTGTATTGTTATATCACCCAAAAGTTTATCATTATTCATTTTCCCATCAAAGGTAACTATTCCATCTGCTATTTCTAACTCTGTATAGGTATTTCCTTGAAAATCTTGAAAGTTTAATGCTAGTAAAGATGATAGATTACCTGTAAAATTTGTTTCTGCTTTTCTAACATTTATAATGGGATATCCTTCAATAATAAATGGTGCAACAGCTAAAGGTGTTAAACTAGCATTTCCTGTGATTATACCTTCCTTTAATTGAGTGTTTGCTGTTATACTTCGGTTAGCAATTAAAAGATCAGTATTAGTAGTTATTTGTAAATTATTAAGATTGGTTATTAAGTTAGAAAAATTTAAAGATTGTAATTCTCCTTCTATATTGATGTTACTATTAACTAAATTTACGGGAATAATAATCCTAGGAATAATTTTGTTAACAGATAAATTGTTAATATTAGCAACTGCTTTTAAAGACTCATTTTCGAGTTTACCGCTTGCTGTTACTAAACTATCTTCTATTCTCAGAACTACAGTTCCATCCCCCTTGATTTTACTTAAGTTAAGGGTTTGATTGTTCCAACTATTTTCTAAATTTCCCGAGAAATTGAAACGAGAATTATTAATTGATACAGGTACAGGTAAATTAGTAATAAAAGAATTAATTGGTAATTGTAATGTGGTAAGTTCCGTATTAAAGTTACCATTTTTTATATTACTATTAATGATAACCTTTCCTTTATCCAGCGAGAATAAGAGATTTGAGTTAATATTAAGTGATTCCAGAAAAGATTGATTGATTTCTCCAGATAATCTCAGGTTTCCTTGTTCTAAGATTAAACCAGTTGGACACTCAATGGTAATTTTCTGACAGATAATAGTAGTAAAAAGAGTTAACCCGAGAGACTCTGTATTAATCAAAGTTTGCCATTTTTTTGTTTTCAAGTTTCCACTTCCCCTAATATCTATCATCCCCTGATTTGTCCGAATATTTGTATCTTCTAATAAGAGGTTATTCTGCTTAATGACTATCTTACCTTGACTAATAATGCTAGTATTGGGTTGTGAAAAATTCCCTGAAGTTTGCCACTCAATCAACCCATTGATACCACTTAATTCTCCGTTGAATTCTCCTTTTGCTTGTAATTCATTCAAATTAAGGTCCGAAGGTAAGGAATAATAAGTATTAATTAAAGGTTGAGTGGGTAAAGCGACTTGAAAGTTCAGCTTTAAAGGAAACTTTTTAATATCAATGGGTTTATTTTGTTGAATCAATTTACGAATATTTTGGCTAATCTTGCCCTTTGCTTCTATTTTTCCCCCTGCTTGGGGTTCAATCAAAAAATTGTCTAATGTAGTTTCATCTAAACTGATTTTAAAGTTTGCTAAAATTGTTTTAAAAGGAGTTTTCTCAAAGATAATACTATTCTCATTAACAACTTTTCCTTGAATGATCGGATTGCTGAGTAAACCAGTTATATTAAAGTTAATATTAAAATCCCCCTTCGCCGTCACAGGTAAAGTGATAGGGATAATCTTGAAAACATTATCAATGTTAAAATTTTGTACATTAATATTTATATTACTTCCTTTTTCCCAATCATAATAACCTTGTAAAGTCGTAATAATATTACCTATAGTAAATTCACCTTGATCAATTAATACTTGGCCTTGTTCAAATTGAAAAGCTAAATCTGCTGTTACCGGCTGTTTAAGTAGGGAAGTCTTTGCTTGAAAATCATCTAATTCTAAACTTCCTTGTCCTTTCGTTCCTCTAAAATCTCGTAAAGAAGGTAAATTTACATTCAAATTGGCTTGCAGTAAACTCTCATCAATTTTAAAAGGAAGATTGGGGAAAATAGAAGACCAAGCTTGCAAAGGTAATTGATTTAACTGTAAATTTAGTCTGGTTTTTGTACTTTTAACTAAGGTTTCTCCTTGTACTTGAATCTCATCACTGTTAATTAATCCTAAACTCAAATCATAAAGCCACTTTCGCTGTTCACTTTTTTCATACTCCAGATTACCAACAACTTTAATATTGACCGTTTTTTCTGATTGATAAGGTAATAAAACAATTTCAGTGTTCTTAACATCTATCGAGAGATCAAAATTCAGTGGAATTACCTCATCCGTTGCCTTCAAACTTAACCATTGACCCGGTTTTTCTTCACGAAGATTAACCTTGACCCTTTCAGGAGAAACGTTAATCGCTAACTTTCTTTGCAATAAAATCGTTAAAGGATTGAAGGTAACCTTAATATTTTCGGCGGTTAAATCATTAGTTTGTTGAGCCGTTTCTGGAATAGAAGCCCCTTCAAGCTGTAAACTGGTAAGAGAAAACCCCTCTAACTCACCAATTTCGATGGGACGATTAATCACTTTACTGATTCGTTCCTCTAACCAGGGAGGTAAATACTCCCTCAACACGAAACTTAACCCCCGATAACCAAGGAAAACTAAGGTAACGGACGTGGTTACGATAACAATGGTCTTCGGTTTCCTAATAAACCGTAGAAAACCGTTCAACTGATTAAAAAAGCGGTTAGGTGGTGGGGGAGACTGACTCATAGGGTTTTGAGATCGAAAGAGAATTTTTTGACTAATTTAACGTACTTCAAAAAAAATCTTTCTCAGAAATAGGTGAGTAATAGGGGTCAAGATGCTTCACAATAAGAAAGAGAAACCACCAAAGGAGTAACCCACAGATGTTGGCATACATCCTAGCGATCGCTGTTGGCCTTGCAAGCTTAAGTCTTTATTTATCCGCCTTTTTCCTGCCCGAATTACACCGAAAAGATGATTTTCTTTGGAGTGGTGTCGGATTATTCTATGCCCTTGTCCTCTGGGTTTGTGCAGGAAGAATCACAGGAGGGGTCTTATTAGGCCAAAGTGCTGCAGTAACATTAGTGGTATGCTTTGGCTGGCAAACCTTACGCTTACGTCGGGCAATCGCTCATCCGGATGATAAGACCGATATTAGTGGGTTTTCTTTCCTCAGTTGGGTGCAAAATCGCTTCAAAAAATCACCTCCCCCTGTCACCCCTCCTACCACTGAAACCCCTGACACCGAAACGGAAACCCCTTCCCAAGAAACTCTAGTCACCCCAGAAGAAGAAACAGAGATAACTGCGGAAGAGGAAACACCCGTCACTTCAGAGGTTGAAGTTGAAGAAGAAACAGAGGTAACTGCGGAAGAGGAAACACCCGTCACTTCAGAGGTTGAAGTTGAAGAAGAAACAGAGATAACTACGGAAGAGGAAACACCCGTCACCTCAGAAGTTGAAGTTAAAGGGGAAACAGAGGTAACTACGGAAGCAGAAAGTAGCGAACCAGATGCAACTTCCGACGAGACGGCCACCCCTGAAAGCAAAAAACAAGGATTTTCTTTCAAATCTATGTTTGGCTTCGGAAAATCTCAATCTCAACCCACCCCAGAAACCCCTGAAACTGATTTTGAGGAAAGCAACTGGGATGATGACGATGAAGATGATGGGGATTCAGCCACCGAAGCAGTCGCCCCTGAATTGCTAGAAGAAAAAGAAGAAATGGAGTCCCCAACCGATGAAGTGAAGCCAGAAGATTCAACAGAAAAAGAAGCGTCGCAAAAGACCGAAAGCCTTGAAGAATACGTGGCAGAATTTGAACCTTATATGGCTGATGATGATGCAGAAACCCTCATCGAAGAGTATCAACCGAAAACCGAATCTTCTGAGTCGGAAACTATCAAACAAGATGAAGATAAACCTATAAAAACTGAGGATTCTACTTCACCAATTATGGATGATAACAATCAAGAAACTGACGAAAACGATGAGGAAAAAGTCAATAAATTTAAAGAATAACAACTTTTTAATTGTCTGGCATTTCTTGTAAAGTAAAGTAAAAAGTTGCTCCTTGATTGGGTATTGCGTCATACCAAATTTTACCCCCATGACGTTCAATAATACGTTGAACTGTCGCTAAACCAATACCCTCTCCTGCTACCTCTTCATCCTTGTGTAAACGATGAAAAGGGGTAAATAATTTATCGGCTTTTTTGGGATCAAAACCTCTGCCATTATCCTTGACAAAGTAAACAGTTTGAGCATCTTTTTCAAGCTTGCCAAATTCAATACAAGGTTCTTTTGTTTTAGCTGTAAATTTATTAGCATTATCTAGCAAATTTTCTAAGGCAATTTTTATCAAACCTTGATCTCCCATCACATAAATATCAGGTTCAATGATAAATTTTTGGGGTTTTTTATCGGTTTCCTGCCTTAACTTACTAACAATTTCTTCTACCATTGAACTTAAATTAAAGGAGTCCAAAACCATTTCTAAATAGTTGGATTTAGACTCAGATAAACGCCATAAATCTTCTATAATTTCTCCCATGCGTGTACTTTCATTTTCCAAACTTTGTATATATTTCTGGACAACATCATCTAATTTCTCTCCATATTTATGATTTAATAAATAAGTAATATTATTAATGATATTCAAATGATTTCGTAAGTCATGGGAAACTGTATAACTAAAAGCTTCTAACTCTTTATTAATGATTTCTAATTCATGATTTTTTCTTTTCAGTTTGTTTTGCATTCTCAACAAATTCAACTGATTTTCCACACGAATGATAACCTCTTGTAATTGGAAAGGTTTACTGATATAGTCAATTCCTCCCACCTCAAAAGCTTTGACCTTATCAAACGCATCATTTAAAGCACTGAGAAAAATAACAGGAATATCCTGCGTTTTTGAGTCTGCTTTTAATCTTTGACAAACTTCATACCCATCCATATCAGGCATTTTAATATCTAACAAAATTAAATCTGGTGGTTCAACTCGGACGGCATTTAAAGCTTGTTTTCCATTAAGAACTCTTCGGACTTCATAGCCTTGTTCCGTCAACATTGTAAATAATAATTGTAAGTTTTCAGGAACATCATCCACAATGAGGATATCTCCTTGATCTTTATTGGGGTTGTTCATGGTCTAATTCTTCTGTTAAATTAACAATTGTTTCAAAGCTTAAATCTTTGACTGCTTGCGTAAGGAAATTGACTAAAAAAGATTGTTCTGAAGGAATTTCTTGAATTAAACCCATCAGTCTTTTTTCCCTGGCACTTAAAGCAGCTTGATGTAATTGACTCACCCATTGTTTAGGCATTTGCTTAATTTCAGTATTCAGTTGTTCAAAATTCAAATCATTAGCTGACTTGGAGAGTTCATGAGTGGTTAACTCTTCATAAACATACTTAACTCCCAAATATTGCTGCATTTTCTGAAAAATCATTTCCTCCTGAAATGGTTTCGGCACAAAATCATTACATCCCACGGCTAAAATAGCCTTTCTTTCTTCATCAAAAGCAGTAGCCGTTAAGGCAATAATAATCACAGGGTTTTCCAAGTTCGGCTTTTCGGCTTCTAACTGACGAATGCGACTACTGGCTTCATAACCGTCCATGACTGGCATTCTCATATCCATCCAGATTAACTGAGGATGCCATTGTTGCCATATTTCTAGGGCTTCTTGACCATGATTAGCCCAGCGTACCTGAAACCCCACAGATGTCAATATTTTCACCATCAATAGTTGATTATCCCTGACATCTTCCACCACCAAAATACGATAGTTGATTTGGGATGTTTCTAAACCGATAATTCGTCTTGACTGCTGTTTTACTAAGCCCTCAATTTTACTTGGTACCTTCATATTTAGTTTACAGGTAAAGGTAGAACCCTGTCCCAGTTGGCTTTTTACTGCAATATCTCCCCCCATTAAACGGGCAAACTGACGACTAATGGATAATCCTAAGCCGGTTCCTTCATTGGTTTGAAACGTCATTTCTGTTTGTTTAAAGGCTTCAAAAATAGTTTCTAAATCCTCTTTTTTAATGCCTATTCCTGTATCTTTAACTTCTAATTGTAGACCCACTTCTCTAGAGTGAGCTTTATAGAATAAGAGAGATAAATGTAAATTAACATGACCAAACTGGGTAAATTTAATGGCATTGCCCACTAAATTGACAATAATTTGTCTTAACTTACTTTCATCTCCTTCTAAATATTGGGGTAAATCTTCGTCTTGATGGACAATTAAAGCTAACCCTTTCGATGATGCTTTGAGGGTAAGCAATTCTTTGACAGAGTGAATTAATTCGTAAAGATTGAAGCAGGTTTGATGGAGAGTTAATTGTCCTGCTTCGATGCGAGACATTTCTAAAACATCGTTAATTAAAGAGAGTAAATGTTCCCCACTACGGTTAATAATTCCGAGATATTCCTGTTGTTCGCAAGAAAGGGAACTATCTCGATTCATCATTTGGGTAAAGCCTAAAATTGCATTTAAAGGGGTACGTAATTCATGACTCATTTTGGCTAAAAATTGGCTTTTAGCCAGGTTAGCCGCATTAGCTTGTTTCGTTTTTTCTTCTAGTACCGCTTGGGAATGTTGGGAGACTTCTAAGGCTGCTAAGAGAATGGTATTTCTTAATTCTTGGGCTGCCTCTATTTCGATTAATTGCCAAGGAAGGGATTTATTTTTAACTAATTCTTTCCACATCGTAAAAGAATGGCGAGGACACAATTCTGGCATACCTTGCTCATTAGTAATAAGCTCAATCTCATCAGGATTACCTGCCCATTTTACCTCATGGGCTTGTTCTGGGCGAAACCAAATAATATGATAATTATTATTTCTTAAAAAGAGAGAAATAGCTAACATTCCACAACCTACTTCTTTAAAATCTTTTGCTTGTTCATAAATAGTTTCTAGGGAATCTGTATAAAAATGTTCCGTATTTTTAGGGTTTAAAAAGTTACTAATTAAGTCTTTCATTTGTTCTTTAGTTGGAGTCTTTCCTATTAAGCTTATTTGTTGCTCAAGACAAATAACAGCCCCTTGAGAACGAGTTAAATTGAGTAAACTAGATTTATTAGGACGAATAACCTGATCAAGTGAATGACTATGGCTTAATAATCCTTCCCTTATTCTCGTTTGTATCCCTTTAATTTGATTGCGATAATTGCGAAATTCTTGTTCCTGTTTGTACAGTAATTCAACGGATAAAAATTGTCCTAGAAATTCACATATTTTCCTTATTTCATAACTGATATATTTAGGAGAATAATGATGGCAAGCAATCAGTCCCCAGAGACGATTTCCATTCATTAAAGAAATGGACATCGAAGCACTAACCCCCATGTTTTTTAAGTATTTTACATGACAAGGATAAACACTTCTTAATACAGCTTTACTTAAATCTAACTCTTCATTTTTTAGAGGATGTTGACGGGGAATAATAGGAATAGGTTCATAATTAACATCAGGAATAATTCGCAACCAATTACTAGAATAAAATTCTCTTGCTGGAGTGGGAATTTCATAAGCCGGATAATGTAATCCTAAATAACTTTCCACATCTTCCTGTTTACTTTCAGCTATTACTACCCCACTACTATCGTACTCAAAACGATAAATTAACACCCGATCAAATTGAACAATTTTTTTTACTTCTTCGGTAATCGTTGATAAAATTTCTTCATAATTATTAGTTTTACTAACATTAGTCACTGCATTTTTCAAGAGATTATAAGGATTAATAAAGTGATGATTATAATCTAACCCTAAAGGTTCTAGTTCTAGAATAATACTATCTTGTATTGTATGGACAATACCTTTAAAATGTTTATAATCTTTTGTTTTTTTTAGTTTAATAATATCTACAAATTCAGGATTGCTTTCAGCAAGGAAATTTCGTATTTTTTCAATTTGTTTAAAAGAAATTAAATAAGTCAAAGGTTTACCCAGTAACGTTTTAGGTTTAACCCCTAAAAACTCCCTGGTATTTTCGCTAACTTGAATAATAGTTAACGTTTCGATGTCAACGACTAACAATATACCGTAAGGTTGGATAGAAGCGGGATAGCGGACTTCAAACTGTTCATATTGTTGTAAATTATTTAACTCTAAATTTGTCATTATTTTGTATTTTTATCCTTAATTAATGACATTCTATCAAAAATAAACAAACTTTTTAATCATTTAATTTTATTTTAAGCAAAACTTTTTAATTATTTTTCTTTTCTAACTCTTCTATCTCTCCCTGTTCTAAGGTTTCATTTCCCTGACAAAATGATTGAATAGATTCAATTTGAGGAGCAATTTCTCCAAACCAATCTAGATAAGTATTGCGCGCGGGGGAAGTCTTAATCACGGAATTAATAAAACTTAACCACTGGGGATCATTATCAGGTAAAACAAATCCGTATTCTTCGCAATCAATAGGATTTCTTGGTACTAAAGTATAGTCTTTTCCTAGTCTTAAATCCTGTATTATGGCTTCCCCAACTAAAAGAATACCATCACTAGCAAAAGCATCGATTTTTCCCCCTGTTAATGCTTGTATTCCCCGATATCTACCCGTTACCCCTTGAAACTGAACTAAATTAGCTAACGGGTATCTTTCCCTCATTAATAGCTCATTGGAGGTATTTCTCAAGACCCCAATATTAACATTTTCCAAACTGCCATTTGGCCTAATCGTTTTTGCTTTTTCTGTCCTTACTAATAATTGAGTTCCTGTTAAGAAAAAGGGGGAAGAAAATTGGATCTGATACTCAGGAAGTTCTCGAATGGTATTAGGTCCACATTCTAAATCAACGATGCGATCGCTGACTAATTCAAAGCGATTAAATAAGGTGGATTTATACAATTTAATGGCAATGACTTGTTTATTTAATTTCCGTTTAAGTTGTTCTCTAAGGAGAGCAATAAAATCCAAACATAATCCATCTAAATCTCCGTTAATATCCCGATAACCAAAAGGCACCGCATCTTCTCGAATCCCCACTTCTAATAAACCGGTTTCCTCTATTTTTTCTAGCACTGTTTGTTCTTGACTGTAGCTAGGCAAACTGCAAGAAAACAAGAGAAATAAATGAACAACTATCCCATAACCTTTAAAATTTTTCATAGCTTTTTCTCATTTTTAAACAACAGAATCCCAAGGATCTAAAATATCTTTAAATAACACCTCTTCAATCCAAGTTTTAGCTACAACAGCCAAAGGAAGAGCTAATAACAATCCTAATATACCAAAGGTTTGAGCAAAAAAGATTTGTGCCATTAATGTCACCGCAGGGAGTAAAGAAACTTGTTTGGCCATAACAGTAGGAGTCAACCAATAACTTTCAATGTTTTGAATAATAAAATACCAAATCAGAATCGCCCAAATTTTCCAAGGTGCATCTAGTAAAGCTACCATTAACGGGAAAATAACACTAGCCGCAGGGCCGACATTAGGAATAAAATTGAGTAACCCTGCTAACAAAGCATGAACTAAGACTAAGTTTACATTCAACAACCATAAACCTAAACCGCTTAAGGTCCCAATAAATAAACAATTGATGGTAACACCGGTTAACCAATTTCCCAATGCAACTTCAGACAGAGTGAGTATTTCCTCCCCTCGTTGACGATAAAAAGAAGGAAATAATTTTAAAAATAAACGACGATACTGTTGAGGATTAATCAACATGGTAACTGTTAAGAAAAAGACAAAAAATCCTTGTAAAATAATAACTAGAGAGTTAGAAAATACGGTGAAAAAGTTGGTAAAAATTTCTGTCAGTAAAGGTTGTAAACGGGTTAATAAATCGTTTAAGGAAGGGGGAGGTGGTAACCAATCAAAACGACTTTGTGTTTCTGATAAAAGAATTAAATTAACCCGAAGTCTTTCCCAAACATTCGGCAATAACCCCAATAATTTTTGAAATTGATCGAGAAAGGGAGGAACCACTAACCAACCAAATAAAAGACTTAAGAAAGTAATAGCGATTAGGACGATAATAATGGCAAAATTCCGTCTAATTTTAAACTTTCTCAGCCATTTGACCAAGCGATTTAATGCAGTAGCAAAAACAACGGCGGTAAACACCAGTAACAACACCTGTCGAATTTCCCAAAGAATATAACAGGAGATAATTAAACTAGATAAGCCAAGCCACTGACCAAGATTCATGGAACTTTAAACACCACTAATAAAACTGACTGAAAAATGATGGAAATAAGCCCGAAAGGGCTTATAACAGACGTTTAACCGGTGTTAAGCACTAAAATATTTGGCCACAGGATGGTAAGTAATAATAGCGGTGGTGGACTGTTCGGGATAAATTTGTTCACTCTCATCCATATACATATTAATGCGATCGCATCCCATCACCTCTAATTGTTTATATTGATCTTGGATATTGGGACAAGCAGGATATCCGAAGCTGTAACGGGAACCTTGATAGTGTTGTTGTAGCATTTCTCGAATGTTATCGGGTTCTTTGTCAGAAAATCCGAGTTCTCGGCGTATTTTAGCGTGTGTCCATTCTGCCAAGGCTTCGGCGGTTTGGACAGCCATACCGTGATAATAGAGGTAATTGGTGTAATCGTTAGCAGAAAAGAGTTTTTGAGCGTATTCTGTTGCAATTTCTCCCACTGTTACTGCTTGCATCGGAAATACATCGGTTTTCCCTGATTCTTTTGGAACAAAGAAGTCTGCAATACAAAGACGACGACCGGACTTTTGACGGGGAAACTCAATTTTCCAGATAGGGTCTAAATCTTCTGGGATATTGTTGTTGGCATTTTTCATAATTTCTGGATCGTAAATTAGTAAACTATTATCTTGAGACTGACAAGGAAAGTAACCGTAAATCACCGTCGGATGTAATAAGTTCTCGGTAACTACTTTCTGCTTCCACTCTTCCAAAATAGGATAAACTTTCTCAGCCAAAAATGCCTCATATTCCTCCCGTGACTGTTCTTTAGGCTTACGAAATTGCCATTGACCGGCAATTAAAGCTTGCAAATCTAAATACCAGAATATTTCATTTAAGTCGAATTCATTAGGTTTAAGGATTTTGGTTCCCCAGAAAGGAGGGGTTACAGGGTCGATGATTTCCACTGCTTCAGAGCGTTTTGTATCGATAACTGTCGGCGTTTCTATTGTTGCAGACTTACCATTTTGCTCAGTCTCTTTTTCGGCTGCTTTTTCTCCTCTTTCTTCTTGAAAGAGACTATTATTGTCTGCATATTCCCCTGAAAAACCTTGTAAATTATGCCAATTTTCTGCTGATTTTGCTGGCATTAATTTATCCATAAAGTGTAAGTCAGAAAAGGCATCTTTTCCATAGACAACTTTACCATTGTAAGTGTTTTGACAGTCTTCATAGACAAATTTTGGAGTTAATGCTGCACCTCCTAAAATAACAGGAACATCTATCCCCCGTTCATTAAACACCTCTAAGTTATCCTTCATGAATGCGGTAGATTTTACCAACAAACCACTCATGGCAATACAGTCAGGTTTATGTTCTTCATAAGCTTGGATAATGTTTTCTACCGGTTGTTTAA
>JASJBX010000113.1 GCA_030066295.1 Crocosphaera sp. | reverse complement strand
GGACAGCCCCGCCTATGGCTAGCTACTGCGAGAGTGGAGATAGTTAAGCGGTCTGAATGAGCCAGTAATCCTTTCGCAGTGATGCTTGGAGAATCCACTCACTTCAGGGAGTGGAGTATGTCAAGTAGTGTTCCTTTGGCAATAGTTCGATGATTAGGAACTGTAACTTGAGTTGATGGATTTTCTCTTACTAATGTTATATGACTACCACGCTGTCGATAAACTAAAAAGTCTATTTTTTTCAATGCTTTGATACATTCTTTTCCAGAAATAGCAGGTAGTTTACTCATAAAAAATCGAAGTGACTTCAATATTATCTTCAGGAATTAACTCTCCTCTTTCTTTTAAAACTTCAATATGAAGATCGATAGCTTCTTGAATATTTTCTACCGCTTCCTTTTTGGTTTTTCCCTGACTAAAACAACCCGGTAAACTCGGAACTTCAGCAATAATATAACCATCTTCATCAGGATAAAGTAAGATGGTGCGTTTTTGAGAAATTGGGGTTAACATGATAAGTATGGGTTAAAATAAAAGTTGACTTTTCTTAACTATAGTATAGTTTATCTAAAAATCCAGCTTACTCTTAAGATGTCGACCTTGATAAATTTTTTTAGATCCTTTTTGAATATAAATCCATCCTAACTGTTGAAGACGGTAAACAAGGTTAGATATGGTAACACATAATTCATCTGCTATTGGATATAAATGCTTCCAATTTGTTAAATCTCGACCCCTTTTACATTCCAGTAATTTATATTCTGGCATTAATAAACAACCAGCAAAATATTGTGCCTGCCATTCTCTATTGTAATTTTGTTTTTCTAGTTTTATTTTTTTCAAGTTTTCTTGTCCAGTAACCCGACATAAAAAAACTTGTTCTTCTGTTAAAGTATTTAAGGGTAATGGTAAAGATAACTGTTCCATTAATCCGTCAGCTTCGTCTTGGTTAATATGCAGGATCCAATGGCCAATTTCATGAGCAATTGTTGATTGCTGAAATCCTTGATCATTTTTCAATTTATCAATATCTTCATTTAAAGTAATTCGACGTTCTAATGGTTCAATTTTAGCAACAATTTCTCCTTGATCATCATTAGGAATAATTTTCCAAAGCATTCTTAGTTCCAAAAGATCAACAATTCTATGAGCAATCCCTTCTCCCCAATCAAGAGGATAACCTTCATTTTTTGCTTGTATTAAAAGCTGATTAGCTTTTTCTTCAATAATTGTTTTATCGTAAAATTGATAGGGTCTAATAACACTCATAATGTTGTTAATCCTTAATTATTACACTAAAAAACATCGTCATTGAGATGTGATTGTACCAAAGAGATTTTTTTAGAACCTTTAGCAATTTCAATCCATCCTAATTGTTGTAAATGATAAACAAGATTAGTAATCGTTGTATTTAGTTCATCAGCAATTCCATAAAGATGTCGCCAATTAGTTAAATTTCTCCCTTTGATAACTTGTTGTAGTTGAGATAATTCTATAGGAGAAATATCAACAGTTTTAGCAAGAATCTCCTCTAATTTGTTTAGTTCAGAATTTGCTTCTAATAATTGAATCTTTAATTTTTGATTCTCCTCTTGTAATTTTGCTATTTGTTCATCTCTTGTTTTGACTAAAGAATCTAGACTGGGATTTTCTCGAACTCGTCTGAATAAAGCAACCATTTCTTGAGGATTAGCTTTAATAAGTTCTTCAAATGCTTCGGAATCTTCTTGCGTCATTTTACCCGCAAGATAGGTCAATTCTTTAGCATTTAAGTCTAAATGTTTGGCTAAAGCATCGATAATTTTGGGACTGGGTTCAACACGATCATTTTCTAATTTAGATAAGTAAGTGTGATCAACCCCTATCAAATCAGCAACTTCACGCTGACTTAACTTCTTTTTTCGGCGCGATTGCCATATTTTATTGCCAAAACTGCGATTTTCATACTTATTCATGCTTGTATGAGCTTTTGCTCTGTTTATTTTCGAGAGACATAGAGATCCTTTAATGAATGTGTCTTAGAAATAGCATAACTGGTTTGCAAAATTTTTTCAAGTTTATATAACTTCATATTTTAGAGTTGCATTTTAAATTCATATTGAATATACTGATACAACAAGCATCTACGCTTAAAAACAAAAGTTGAATTATTTTTTCAACATCAAAGGAGCTTAAATAAAATGAAAAAAAACTGGAATTTTGCCAGTTATAACCTATTATCCTTATTTTCTCCGCCCATAGGACAAGAATACTGGCATTGTGACATGAAACGAGGGTTTATCAAAGCGAGAAAGCGAGATCCTCAAGTTAAAGCATTATTAGAACAAGATACAACGCCTCAAGCGATCGGACTTTTAGCACAACAAGGAGTGTATGAATTCCATAATGATCCTTTGATGTTGTATCGAAAAGATGCAATTGAAAAGATTTCAGCTACTATAAGTCTATCTCAGCAATCAGAGATTGTCCAGAAAAGGGTGAGGAAAGTTCTTGAAAATTATTATGATAACCCAATTTTATTTGGTAAAAAGATTATCCAATTAAATCGAGGGGATGAGGGATTTCCTGAACCGATTTCAATTAATTATGATAATTACCAATTCAATTTATATGCTGCTATTGACTGTATTTTCAAAGAACCTGACGGGACAATTCATATTTTAGATTTCAAAACAGGTAAATCCGATTTTGATAGACGACAAGCTTATATTTACTTGCTTGCAGCAAAATATCTTTACCCAAATGATCAGTCCGTTGCTTCATTTTATAACTTAGAAACTGGGGTTTCTTCTGATGCAATCACAGCAACATCTAATCAGTTGAAAGCAATGTTAAAGCAATTGATTAAAATTTCCAAAAAGCATCAATCACAACTTAAATATTATTGGAGAAATAAACAAGAATTCAATCAAATTTTTCCTCCTAACCCTGGTTTACCTTGTCGTTATTGTCCTTTTAACTCTCTCTGTGAATTTTCTACTATTGAGGTTTCTGCATAATGAGTAATCAACAACCAAATCATGCTTTAAGTGAAGTATTTCCGTTAACAGTTACTGAGTCTAACATAACGGGATTTCGTTTAACTCCTTCGGTTGATAAAGAATTAGGAAATCGTTTAAGTTTTCGCTTTTCTCAACATTTTCGTGGGATTGTTGTGATTTGGAATAAAGGAACCTTTTTTGTATTAGCTGAAACAAATCTTAAACTTCCTAGTCAAGAAGAATGGAAACAAGCATTAACAAAAATTCAAAAATTTGATGATTTCAAGCCTTATTACTGGTCATTTCAATGGGTTAATGAACCTCAAGTCAATTCTGAAATTATTGGTAAATTAGCTTATCAGATTTTAACAACTCATCGACCTTTTGATTCTCCAGAAGTTCATACACAAAAACAAGTTACTATTAAACGAGAGATTTATTTTTGGTCTGAGATAATTGAATTGAAAGATGATGTAAAGGCAGGTTTAACTTTAACAATTAAAAGTGCAATGCAATTTAAAGGTACGTTGGCAGATTTTTTTGATAATCATCCTGAACGTCAAGATCCAGAGAAGATTTTAAGGGGTTTAAAAGTTAAGGATAATGATTTTGGGTTTGGTTCAGGGACAATTGTAGGATTAGCTGGAACTGTTGGAGAACATCGAAATAAACTAATAGAAATGGCAGCAGGTTCAACCAGTAAAAAAGCGTTAATAAAAGCACTAGATCATCAACCACTTGTCTCGGTAAGATTTAGCAGCAATAAAGAATATCCTTATGCAATGGCAGCTTTAAACCCTATTGTTACTGCGGAAACTGCACCCATATTAGATTTAGATTATGGAGAGTTACTAAAATATACAAAGATCAAAAATTTTACAGACAGACAAAACTTATTAAAAGATGCTCAAGAACAAGCAGCTATTTTATTAAGTAAATATGGGATAACTATAGAAAAAAGACCAATTAATAGTTATGATTATCCTGAAAACTTTCTGACTACTAAAAAACCGATCGATCAAACCTTACTTTTATTTGGCAATGGAGTCACTGGATATCAAAATAGTATTCTGTCAGGATTAAAAAAAGGTGGATTTTTTAAACGGCATTCATATTTTGAAAAACAAGATACTGGAACATCAGAAGAAATTAAAATTTCTGTTTTGAAACTATATGATGTTGATCTTGAACCTTTAATAAAACAAGTTCAAAAAACTTTAGAGACTTATAAATTTAACAGTGATATTATTGAAGAAAGATATTTTGATCCTCAAGGGGAGAAAAATGGTAAAATGCGAGCGGAAATTGAAAAAACCGTTAATAGATTAATTGAGTTTGATCCTGATATTGTTTTAGTGTGTCTTCCTGAAAGCGATCGCTATTCAGAGAATTATAAAAAAGTAAGTTTTTATGACAAAATTTATTCACAATTACTTAAAAGAAATACTGCGAGTCAATTTATTTATGAAGATACGTTAAAAAAAGGTCAAAACAACAATTATAAATATATTTTATGGCAAATTATTCCTGGTATTTTAGCTAAGTTAGGTAATTTACCTTTTGTCTTAGCTGAACCTTTAAATATTGCTGACTATTTTATAGGTTTGGATATTTCGAGACGAAAAAAAGAAAAATCTCCAGGAACAATAAACGCTTGTGCAAGTGTACGTCTTTATGGACCAAGGGGAGAATTTATCAATTACAAATTACAGGGCGATTTCATTGAAGGAGAAGAAATTCCTCAACGCTTTTTAGAAGACTTACTACCTCATAACACATTAGGGGATAAAACCATATTAATCTATAGAGATGGACTTTTTCGTGGGCAAGAAGTGAATAACTTATTAGAAAGAGCAGAAGCGATTAATAGTGAGTTAATATTAGTAGAATGCAAAAAGTCTCAAACTCCACGATTATATAAAGTGCATAACCAAAAAATTGATGCACCAGAACCAGGTTTATGTTTAAAAATGTCGTCCCGTGAAGCTATTTTAGTCACCACTAAAGTCGAGAAAAACATTGGTTTAGCGCGTCCATTACGTTTAACCATTCGAGAAGAAGGAAAGCAGGTGAGTATCGAAACAGTGATAGATACTACCTTAAAACTAACCTTATTGCATCATGGCGCACTAAAAACCCCTCGTTTACCTATGCCATTACATGGTGCTGATAAAATGGCAGGATTACGCTTAAAAGGGATTTATCCGTCTGGAATGTTAGAAGGCGATCGCCAGTTTTGGTTATAATACTAATTGACTGAATTTAATGACATGACAACATTTACAGTAATGATTAAAATAGAAATAATGGAGCTAAATGAACTAAAAAAAAGTCTAAATGCACGTTATCAGTCGTCGAATTCTCCGTGATTTTTGTCAGAGTCATGCTGATGCTTGTGATGCGCTTTTTGACTGGTATCGAGTAGCAAGTAAAGCTAGGTGGCAAAATCTAAATGATGTACAAAAAACATATAAAAGTGCGGAATCAGTTGGTAATTTTACTGTTTTCAATATCAAAGGGAATCACTATCGTTTGATAGTAGATATAATTTACTCAAGTCAACGGATTTATATTAAAGCCGTTTTAACTCATGCTCAATATGATAAGGAAGGTTGGAAAAATGACCCTTATTTTAAATCCTAAATCTTATGGAAAATTACTCGCTAAATATCAACCGAAAGTCATTAAGACTGAGGATGAAAATGAACAAGTAATTGCTTTAGCCAACGAGTTAGAACATCAAGCAAACCGTACAATTGAAGAAGAAACACTGCTAGAATTATTAATTGTCTTAATCGAAAGATTTGAAGAACAAAATTATCCCATTCCTCAAAGTACACCTAATAGTATGTTAAAGCACTTGATGGAATGTAATAACTATAAACCTGAAGATTTGATAGAAGTTATTGGTTCAAGAAAAAAGGTATTAGAATTAATGGAAGGAAAAGACAGTTTCAGTCAATTACAATCACAAAAACTAGCAGATTTATTTAATGTTGATGTTGATTTTTTCGTAAATGAGTGAAAATTGTTATCAATTATTCGAGGTTAATAAGAATTAGGAGTTTTGCATTGACAAAAGAGACAAAATATGTTAAACATCAAACTTGAATCTAAACAACGGAAAAGTTAAACTAGCCATAAAAAGGAGTTAATCATTCATTGCCAACTGTTCAACAGAAAGATACTGCCATCTTTATTTGTCAACTACTCTCGAATCTTTATCAACCTATCAATTTATTTCGTTATGACAAAAGACTCCAAATCATTTATATTTTAGCGGGAGTCAATGATGGAATAGAAATAACAATCAATCAAGAAGGTATTTGGGACTTTGAATCATGAAAAAACAACTTTCTGACATGAATAACACAGAACTTCGTCAATATTTATCCGAACATCGTCATGATGAAGAAGCGTTTAGTCAAGCATTAGAAATTTTACTCAGTCGCAAAAAAAATCTGCTTAAATACCCGCCTCCTTCTGAAATGAACTATCAGGAAATCGAAAATATTTTTAAAGCAAAACTAAACCAGGAATAAAAGCGATCGCCAGTTCTGGTTATGAGCAGATACTCTTAGAAATTAAGCGGTACACTAATCAACGGACAACCCCTTAGAGGCTAACCATTCCTGACTATAGATGCGAGACTGATATCGAGACCCACCGTCACATAAAACGGTAACAATGGTATGGCCTGGTCCCATTTCCTTCGCTAAGGCAACGGCTGCACCGACATTAATGCCCACGGACCCCCCCATAAATAAGCCATCTTGGTACAATAACTGATAAATCACCCGTAACGCTTCGTGATCATCGATTTGAATAGCATCATCAATGGGAACTCCTTCCATATTAGCGGTAATGCGACTGTTGCCAATGCCTTCCGTAATAGAACTTCCTTCCGGTTTAATTTCTCCGGTTTTCACATAACTATATAACCCGCTTCCCATCGGGTCAGCCACAATACACTTAATTTTAGGGTTTTTCTCCTTAAAAAATAACGCCCCACCAGCATAAGTTCCCCCGGTTCCCGTAGCGGATACCCAAGCATCCACTTTACCCTCCGTTTGCTGCCAAATTTCTGGGCCAGTGGTTTCATAATGGGCTTGTCGGTTGGCTAAATTATCAAATTGATTGGCCCAAATGGCATTATCTAACTCTTCAGCTACCCTTCCCGATACCTTCACGTAATTATTAGGGTTTTTGTAAGGAACCGCCGGAACGGTGCGAACTTCAGCCCCCAACGTTCTCAACAGGTCAATTTTTTCCTGGGACTGGGTTTCTGGGATAATAATCAAACATTTATACCCTTTGGCATTGCAAATATGGGCCAACCCGATGCCAGTATTGCCAGCAGTCCCTTCTACCACCGTTCCCCCGGGTTTCAGTAGTCCTTTTTTCTCTGCATCTTCGATAATATACAAAGCAGCCCGGTCTTTTACAGAACCACCAGGGTTAAGAAATTCTGCCTTTCCTAAAATATTACAGCCGGTTTCTTCACTAAAACTTTTGAGTCGAATAAGGGGGGTGTTGCCAACAGTACCAACAAAGCCTTCTTTAATATCCATAATTTAGGGTGATTCGGTGGGCAAGTGCATTTCGGGTTAAGTTGATGCCAGTTGGGTCTAATTTTCACCAACATATTGATCAACTTTCCTAATTTTATCAGCCATTTTACTTTTTATTATTTTGAAAATAGGCTTCCATCACCTGACGAACCATCGGGGCGGCCACAGAACCCCCACCCCCACCAGAATGCTCACCAAAGGCTACCACCACAATTTCTGGGTTATCGTAAGGGGCAAACCCCCCAAACCAAGTATGGACTTGTCCGGGAGGGGCTTCGGCGGTGCCACTTTTACCGGCAGACGGGGGCAAACTGGGAACGTCTAACGCTTTACCGGTTCCATTGGCAACCACGGCCCTTAGTCCTTCTCGCAAGATTTTCAGGGTACTGGGTTTAAGGTCCATTGAGGTGCGCCATTTTTCTATGTCCCCCTCTTTTTCAAAGAAATGGGGTTTTAAGCGATAACCGCCGTTGGCCGGGACTGCAAACATGATGGCCACTTGTAGGGGACTGGCCTGGGTAAACCCTTGACCAATGGACATATTAACGGTGTCCCCATCGGTCCATTCCCAATTATAATTTTTCAGCTTCCACTCGTTATCGGCAATTAACCCGGCGGCTTCTTCCCCTAATTCAATGCCGGTTTTTGAGCCAAACCCATAGAGACGGGCGTATTTTATCAAAGTTGGCCCGCCCACACCGCGGCCAATTTGACCATGAAACGTATTACTACTCCAGGCCATGGCCCGCACATAACCCATCGGTCCAAACCCAGCCCGGTTCCATTCGCCAAACGCTGTCCCTCCCACGTTGAGATAGGCGAAGGTATTTAACACCGTATTGGGGGGATATTTGCCCGACTCCAACCCGGCAGTGGCGGTGACAATTTTAAAGGTAGAAGCGGGAGGAAATACCCTTAAGGCGCGGTTAACGAAGGGGTTACCTTTCTTTTGTAAGCGTTTCCAGGTTTGGGGAGTAATTTGAGTGGAGAAAATATTGGGGTCAAAGGTGGGGTTGCTGGCCATGGCGAGAACCCCGCCGGTTTGGGGGTTAATAGCGACAACCGCCCCGATACGTTCTCCTAAGGCTGCTTCGGCTGCTTTTTGAACATCGAGGTCCAGGGTCAGGGTAACATCTTTTCCGGGTTGGCCGACTTTTTGCCCCAACACTTTCATCACTTTGCCAGCCCCGTCCACTTCTAGTTCAATACCGCCCCATTCTCCCCGTAGTTGCTGTTCATAGGCTGCTTCTACTCCCATTTTACCGACAATATCCCCTAAGCGATAGCCTTCGGGCCGTCGTCGTTCCAGTTCTTCGGCGTTGAGTTCCCCGGTGTACCCTAAGATATGGGCAGCGATTTCTTGGTTAGGATAGTCGCGGACGGTTTCAATATCCACTTCTAAGCCGTTTAATTCGGCTTTAAATTCTTCTAGGGCGGTAATTTGGGCAGGATTTAAACTACGAGCAATTCTAATCAGGGTTGAGGCGTTGTAACCTGCTTGTTGTATCCTATTTTCGATGTTTTCTTCGGGTATGGACAGGAGTTGGGCTAAATATTGACGATTTTCTGGCCAGTCCGGTTGGTTAACCACCATCGGCCAGAGATAAGCGGCGTGAGTGAGACGGGTTGAGGCTAAAACCCGGCCTTTACGGTCGAAAATGTTGCCACGAACAGGGGGTTTAGGGACAATACGAACTCGGTTATCTTCTGCTTTGGCGCGAAAGTCTTCCCCTTGTAGGAGTTGTAAAAAGGCGAGACGACTCCCAATGGCCCCAAGGAGGATAAGACTGACAAACAACATGATAACTAGGGGTTGACGCTGTTGGCCGATGGTTCGATTGGTTTTTTTCTGTCGAGTGTCATAGGACCCATAATTATCCGTAGGTAGGGTGGTTTGCCATTTGGACTGGGAAGGTTGTTTACGCCACATATTGCCGATGAAACTAGCTGTAAGTTTCTAGGATAACTTTTTTTTAGTTTATCAAAGGAAGTATTTTTTCTCTTATGTTTAATTTATTATTTGTTTCTTTTTCTAAAAGGAATGTTTATTGATGGTTTAACCATCTTTTTTTCCAGTGACTACTGGGTTCTAAGGAACTTTTATGTTGTTCTTGTTGTCTTCTATTCTTGATAGTTTCTGCTGTATCTTGTAAGGTGGGATCTCGGTAAGGAATGGCTGCGCGGGTTTGTAAGTGTTCTTTTTCTTGTTGAGATAATAAGGGTAAGTTGTTACCGTTCCAGTTAGCAATTGTACCAGGCGATCGCCGGCCAACGCTTCGGGTTGCTCCTATGTTTAAGCCAGCTAATTGTAGGGCAGTTCTCACAGAAGCTGCACAGGAATAAGTGGCTAAATAGCCTTGTTGATCTAAACATTTAGATACTAATTCTATAAATTCTACTGTCCACAGTTGGGGACATTTTGGTGGTGAAAAGGGATCTAAAAAAATAGCGTCCGCTTGAAAGTTTTGATGGATAACTGTTTTTATGGTTTGTCTAGCATCTCCGAGTAATAATTCAGCTTTAAACGTTTTAGTTTCAATTTTATGATTATTGGCTAAGTTATTGAGGTGTTCAATAACCTCATCAGAAAAGTCATTTAACAAGTTAGAACTGATAGCTTGTAGCGGGACATTAATATCATTTTCTAAGGCAAACAATTCTACTTTTATATGGGGATTAATTGACAAAATATTTTCTAAAGCAACGGCTGTATTATACCCTAATCCGTAACAAATATCAAGTATTTTTATAGTATCTTTAATGATTACTTTTTCCTTGATTTGGCAAGGTTCAATAAACTTATATTGTGCTTCTTGTTTGGCTCCTGAATGGGAATGGAATAACTCCTCAAACTCTTCGGAAAATAAGGTATAAGAACCATCATCGGTTAGTTTAGATATAAAGGTTTTTTCTAACATTAATTTCCACACTTTATATTTATATACTGTTTATTTTAATTAAAAAGTTGAGGTGAGCAAAACAGCAAAGAATTTAAAGCTATCCGAATTATTAAAACATTTGCTCACCCTAAAGAATTGAGGCTTTATGTTTCTTTAATCAACAGTTTAGATACACAAAAAACGGACTCACCTGAGATTAACTAAAGAACTTTTCTTAAAGCTTCTAATAATAATAAAACATTTTCAGGACGAGAATTATAACCCATTAAACCAATACGCCAAACCTTACCTGCTAACTCTCCTAAACCGCCCCCAATTTCGATATTATACTCTTTTAAAAGATAACTGGAAACTGATTTACCATTAACACCTTCAGGAATACGAACCGTGGTTAAAGTAGGCAAACGAAACTGTCTTTCTACATGACAAACTAACCCTAATTTTTCTAACCCTTCCCATAACAATTCTGCATTTTGTTGATGTCGCTGCCAACAATTTTTGATACCTTCCTCTATAATTAAAGCTAATGCTTCCCTTAAGCCATAATTCATGTTACAAGGAGCAGTGTGATGATATTTTCTCGGTTCTCCCCAATACTGACTTAAAAGGTTCATATCTAAATACCAATTAGACACCGAAGTTGTGCGTTTTTGCAACTTTTCCCAAGCGCGATCGCTCATAGTAAACGGAGAAAGTCCAGGGGGACATCCTAACCCTTTCTGACTACAACTATAGGCTAAATCTACACCCCATTGATCAGTATAAAAAGGAACTCCTCCTAAACTGGTAACCGCATCAACCAACAATAAACAATTATGTTCTCGACACAACTCTCCTACCCCTTCTAAGGGTTGTCTTACCCCGGTAGAAGTTTCAGCATTAACTAACCCTAAAATAGCAGGTTTATGGGTTTCTAAAGCGTCTTTTAATTCTGCTAAACTAAAATTCTCACCCCAAGGTTTACTTATGGTCTTCACATTTGCACCATAACGGGTGGCCATGTCCACTAAACGGTGACCAAAATAACCCATAACCCCTATTAATACCACATCTCCAGGTTCTACTACATTGGCCAAACTGGCCTCCATTCCTGCGCTTCCTGTGCCACTAATAGAAATGGTTAACTTATTTTCAGTTTGCCATACATACCGTAACAAATCTTGGATTTCGTCCATCATTTCTAGATAAAATGGGTCAAGATGGCCAATAGCTGGAAGACTCATGGCCGATAAAATACGGGGGTTTGCATTAGATGGACCTGGCCCCATTAATAAGCGAGGGGGAATGGTTAAGGGTTGGGGTTGAGAAGGTTTAGTCATGGTAAGTTATGGTTCAAGAATAGGGGTATTCTATCAAATAATGGCAAAGGGTCTTCTAATACAAGATCATCAGATTACCTTAAACCTTAGTCTAAATAGTTAAAGGGGATGTTTTATTAGCCTCAGAATTAATTACAGAAATTAGTTTGGATTATCCTGTTTGAGCATAACGGTTAACAGAATTACTGGATAATTATGAGGGTGCGAACTATTAACTTGAACAGAACAAGATACCTTTAAAATTCTTCTCTGAGACGCTAAATAAAGAATTAGTTATAATAAAGTCCTGCTTGTTTCAGACGGTTTAACGCCTCTCCTAAGCGATCGCAATCAGCAATTAAACTAATCCTTACATACCCTTCTCCCCCTTCTCCAAAAGCATTTCCAGGGGTGAAAACAATACCCGTTTTTTCCAAAACATCTAAAGCAAAATCTGTTGAATTGGTATTAGTTGGACAAGGAACCCAAAGATACATGGTAGCTTGCGAAGGTTTAATATTCCAACCAAGTTCTCCTAACCCTTTTATCAAAAAATCTCGTCTGGTTTGATATCTTTCTTGTACTTGTTTAATATAACTATCAGGTAGATTTAAAGCGGTTTCTGCTGCTGCTTGAACGGCTGCAAAAATACCATAATCTAGATTAGTTTTCAAAGTTCTTAAACCCTGGATAATTTCTGAATTTCCTACTACAAAACCCACTCGCCAACCGGCCATATTATAGGTTTTAGAAAGGGTATGAAATTCCACGCCAATCTCTTTGCCCCCAGGAATTTCTAATAAGCTAGTGGGTTGATAACCATCAAAAGCTAATTCTGCATAACAAAGATCATGAACTAACATGATTTCGTAATGGGTTGCCCATTTAATAATCTCTTCAAAAAAGGCTTTGGGTGCTGTTGCCGTGGTAGGATTATTAGGATAATTAAAGTATAAAATTTTTGCTGCTTGAGCAACATTTTCGGGGATAGAAGACAGATCGATTAACCATTCTTTTGCGGCTGATAAAATGAGGGGATAAAGATCAGCCCCGGCAATTAATGGACCACGAAAATGGGCTGGATAAGAAGGACTGGGAACTAAGACCAGATCCCCCGGATTGATGTAAGCTAAGGCTAAATGGCCTAACCCTTCTTTTGACCCAATGAGGGGCAATGCTTCGCTGCTGGGGTCCAGATCCACCCGATAACAGCGACGATACCAAGCGGTGATGGCCTCCCGAAAACTGGCGGTTCCCTCAAAGGGTGGGTATCCATGAGTTTGTGGCTGTTGTAAGGCTGCGATCGCCCCTTCTATGACCGGCTGGGGGGCCATTCCATCAGGGTTTCCCATTCCTAAGTCTATCAAATCTAATCCCTGTTTTCTCGCCTTAGCTTTGAGTTCATCTAGTCTAGCGAAAACGTAAGGAGGTAAAGCTTTTAGGCGATCGGCGCGACGCATCCAACTCAAACTCATAGTGACGGGCGTTTTACAACTTACAAGTAAACTTAGATTGTAACATTTTTTCTGCTAATAATTAAGTAATTAGAAATCAACTTACTTATTGAGGACTACAAATAGCTAAAATATAGTCTCCTTGGTTGACTGAATAATTAGTAGAAATGTCAAAAACAAAGCCATTTTTTTCTGCACAAATATCCATCACTTCGGGTAATTTTCCTTGTTTATTAAAGCTGAGAATTTCATAAAGTTTATCTCCTGCTTTTACTTCTGTTTGTAGGGATAATCTATTTTGAATCATGCCACCAGTCGGTGCATAGTAGTTTCTAATATTTTGACGGGAAACTAGAATAATATCTTTACTAACTAAAGAATAATTATCTAATTTTAAAATTCCTTTTTTGACTAAATAGTTAATAATTCCTTTCACTCCAATATTAACCGATTGAGGATTCATTTTCATCCCTGAACCTAATTCTAATGTCCAAGATTCTCGGTCAAAATTTATTTTTCTTCCTGCTTGTTCAAACTTTTGTTCTAACGCCAACCAAGGTTTCATAAATGCTTCATCAAATGCGTCTCCATCATAGGTATCCATGAGAATTCCATACCCTATCTGAAAATATTTTGCACTGTCTTGCTGTTGTCCAGGAAAACAAAAAAGATAATCAATACATTGGTTACTAGAACTGTGAATGTCAATAACATAATTAGCATCCATAGATAAAGATTGTAATTGATAACGATACTGTTCAAATAACGGTGCGCTACTAGGATTCCTGATTTTCTCTAGTTGTTGACTAAATGCTGTTTTTTGTTCCTGTAAAAAATTTTCTTGAATGGTTAATGAATCAAAATTAATATTATTATCAACAAAATTATCTAAATTGTGACAAAACTTTTCGTAATCCCAAAAAATTCGATTCCAATCTTTTCCATCATAACTATTGTAACGTCCCGAAGAAAAAAAATGATTTCGTTGATTAGTTCCCAAGGGGTTACAGACAGGAAGTAACCAAATTTCTCCATCTATTTGACTTTTTTTGAGAGTTGATAAAAAATTGATAAGCTGATAAATAACAGCATTACCAACAATTTCCGAACCGTGTAAATTGGATTGTATATAAACCTTTTTACTTCTTTGTTTACCCGAAAACTTATACAATTGTAAAAAAAACTCGTCACCCGAAGCAAGCTTAAATAAATTTAACGTTTCAATGGTTGGTTTCATAGACAATGGGATTTATGAAAATTTAATCATTAATAAATTTTTAAGAATAGCATAAAAAGTTGACAAAACTGCTAGAAAAAAATTACCGTAAAAAAGTCCCTTCATTAAATAGATAAATTTAGCAGGTAAAGTCAAATGGTACAAGCTAAACTTGGAGATACAGTCAAAGTCAACTATACAGGTAAATTAGGAGACGGGACAGTTTTTGATTCTTCTGTGAATCGTGATCCCTTACAATTTTCCCTAGGAGAAGGTCAAGTTATTGCCGGGTTTGAAGAAGCGGTGGTGGGAATGAGTCCAGGAGACAGTAAAAGTGTTACCATTCCTTCAGAACAAGCTTATGGACCCTATCAAGACGAATTGGTGATTGTGGTGGATGAAAAACAAATGCCATCAGATTTGTCCGTAGAAGTGGGACAACAGTTGCAGATGCGTCATTCTAGCGGTCAAGCGGTTCCTGTCATGGTCACCAATGTTACTGATGATAAAGTAACTTTAGACGCAAATCATCCCTTAGCAGGAAAAGATTTAACCTTTGAGATTGAATTAGTAACCATTCAATAATCGAAAATCGGCAAATGTTGGGGAAGTTTGGGATGATCAATGGAGTTTCAAGCTTTCCCGATAAGGTGTCTTTTATCAGTTAACATCTTGGTTAAGTATAATAGTATAAAAAAATACACAAAAACCAATAATAAGAACGTTTTAATCAGGTATAGGCTTTGATTTTAAAGAAAAACAATGAATCATCTTCCCTTAGATAGAGAAAAAGATCAACTGATTCAGGAACTACAAGCAGAAATTACTCGCTTAAAAGCTGATCAAAAAGTTGCCATAACCATGCAAGAAACCTTAAGAGAAAATGAGGAAAGATGGCAATTAGTCTTACAGGGAACAAACGAAGGAATTTGGGACTGGAACTTAAAAACTGATGAAATGTTTTTTTCTCCTCGTTGGAAAGAAATGTTAGGTTATGGGGATCAAGAATTGCCCAATCATATTGATACTTGGAAGCAATTACTTCATCCTCAGGATACAGAAAGGGTAATGAAAATTTTAGCCGATCATTTTGCCAAAAAAACGGATCATTATAGTGCAGAATTTCGGTTAAAATGCCAAGATGGTAACTATAAATGGATTCTTTCTCGGGGACAAGCGTTATGGGATGAAACAGGAACTCCTGTGAGAATGGCCGGTTCTCATACCGATATTAGCGATCGCAAAAATGAACAAATTTTATTAACTTCCTTAATAGATTGTATTCCCGATCTTGTTTTTTGCAAAGACTCCAAAGGAGTCTATAAAATGTGTAATCATGCCTTTGAAATCTTTGCAGGACGAGATAGAAAAGATATTATTGGTAAAAGCGATTTTGAACTTTTTTCTCCAGAAGAAGCTTTAAAATTTCGAGAACAAGATCGCTTTATGATGCTACAAAAACAGTCTCGTCGTAACGAAGAATGGATTACCTATCCGAATGAGAATCGTCGCTTAGTTGATACCTTAAAAACACCGTTTTGTTGTCCCGAAGGGAAGTTAATAGGAACTATTGGAATTAGTCGAGATATTACGGATCGTAAACAAAAAGAAGAAGCCATCAGAAAACAAGCAGAAAGAGACGCTTTGCTCAGTAACATTGCCAGACAATTGATTGATCTTGACTTACATATGGCAGTGCATTTAATTTTAGAAGCTTTGGGAAAATTTACCCAATGCGATCGCAGTTATATTATCCGTTATTTTCCCCAAGAAAAAGCTTGGAGTATGGTTCACGAATGGTGTAATGAATATACCCCTTCAACCATTCATGATTCTCAAAATGTTTCCGTAGAAGTCTTCCCTTGGTTTTCTCAACAACTGATAGAAGGAAGAGCAATTTGTATTAACACTTTAGAGGATTTCCCCCCAGAAGCAACTGCAGAAAAAGAAGCCTATCAAAACAGTTTAAGCCCCAATTTATTAGTGGTTCCCATGATGACAGGGGGTCAAACCGTTGGCTATTTAGGCATCGATAGTAATATCTATAAAACCTGGAAAAAAGAAGATATTAACCTCCTAAAATTGGTAGGAGAATTAATGGCGATCGCCGAAGCCAGGGCAATTGCTGAAGAGGCACAAAACGAGTCACAAGCAAGATTTGCGGGAATTTTAGACAATGCTAATGAAGCGATTATTTCCATTGATGAAAAACAGAAAATAACCCTGTTCAACCATGCTGCTGAAGAAATTTTTGGCTATACTTCCGAAGACGTATTAGATCAACCTTTTAATCGATTAATTCCTTCTCGCTTTACCGACGATCATTATCAACATATTATTCACTTTCAAAATACGCCAGAAACTGCAAGACAAATGGGAGGTCGTCGCCCTGTTTTTGGTCAGCGAAAAGATGGTACAGAATTTTTAGCAGAGGTATCTATTTCTAAAATAAAGTTACGAGGTAAAACAATTTTTACGGCAATTATTAGAGATATTACCGAACGGAAACAAGCCGAAGAAGCCCTAAAAAAAGCTAAAGAACAAGCGGACACAGCCAACCGTGCCAAAAGCGAATTTCTCGCCAGTATGAGCCACGAATTACGGACTCCTTTAAACGCCATTTTAGGGTTTACTCAAGTAATGCAACGAGATCAAACATTAAAAGAAGAACATAAACACAATTTAGAGATCATTGGTCGCAGTGGAGAACACTTGCTAGAGTTAATCAATGACATCTTAGAGATGACTAAAATTGAGGCGGGTAGAACCACTTTCAACAAAACTCAATTCGATCTTTATCGTCTGCTGGATAACCTAGAATCCATGCTGCATTTAAAAGCAGAAGAAAAAAACTTACAACTACTCTTTGAAAAAACTACAGACCTTCCTCAATATATAGAAACCGACGAAGGAAAACTGCGACAAGTTCTGATTAATCTTTTAGGCAATGCCATTAAATTTACTCAAGAAGGTGGGGTTATTTTACGCATTAAAACCAGTGAAATAACTGACGAAAATCAAGAGATTATCTTAACCTTTGAAGTAGAAGACACAGGCCCCGGTATTGCTGCTGAAGAAGTGGATCAACTCTTTGAAGCCTTTGGACAAACAGAAACCGGTCGAAACTCCAATGAAGGCACCGGGTTAGGGTTGCCCATTAGTCGTAAATTTGTCCAATTAATGGGAGGAGAAATCAGCGTCAGTAGTATATTAGGCCAAGGCAGTTTGTTTGCTTTTACCATTCAAGCTAACCTGATTCATGCACATAGGATTAAGGTGAATAAACCCCCTCGCCGAGTGGTGGGGTTAGTGCCTCATCAACCCAACTATCGCATTTTAGCCGTTGACGATCGCCTGGAAAGTCGTATTCTCTTGGTTAAGTTGTTATCATCGATGGGGTTTAATGTTCGTCAGGCCAGTAACGGCCAAGAAGCGTTAGACATTTGGGAACATTGGCAACCCCATTTGATTTGGATGGATATGAGAATGCCTATTTTGGATGGTTATAAAGCAACCGAACGCATTAAAGCAACCCCCCAAGGACAAGAAACGGTCATTATTGCCTTAACCGCCAGTGCCTTTGAAGAAGAACGCAATTTAGTCTTATCCGCCGGCTGCGATGATTTTATGCGTAAACCCTTCCGAGAAGAAGTTTTA
>JASJBX010000112.1 GCA_030066295.1 Crocosphaera sp. | reverse complement strand
CCTTTTTCTTCCTTGCTTAACTCCTTATTACTGATAATTTCAGGTTGCTTTTCCACATAACCATTAACCAAACGCCAGACCCGATTTAAAAAGCGAAATTGTCCTTCAACATCCGCATCATCCCATTCTAAATCTTTCTCTGGGGGTGCTTTAAATAAGATGAACATTCTTGCCGTATCTGCCCCATATTTTCCTAATACTGTTTTGGGATCAACTCCGTTATATTTAGACTTAGACATCTTCTCATATAACACCTCTAAATCATCTCCAGTATCGGGATCTTTGGGACTTTCAGGGTTCACTTTATCCACAGGAATATATTTACCGGTTTTGGGGTTTTTGTAGGCCATTGCTTGCACCATTCCCTGTGTCAAAAGACGGTTAAAAGGTTCATCAACATTCACTAAACCTCTATCTCGCAATACTTTAGTAAAAAAGCGAGAATATAAGAGGTGTAAAATAGCGTGTTCAATACCTCCAACATATTGATCAACATTCATCCAATCATTAGCTTTTTCTAACTCAAAAGCTTCCTGATTATTGATAGCATCGGTGTATCTTAAATAGTACCAAGATGAATCAATAAAAGTGTCCATAGTATCCGTTTCACGCTTTGCCGGTTCACCGCAACTAGGACAAGGAACATTGATCCAATCGTCCATTTTTGCCAAAGGAGAAGAACCACGCCCGGTAAATTCGACATTTTCGGGCAATTTAACCGGTAAATCAGCATCAGGAACCGGTACCGTCCCACAACTGGGACAATGCACCACCGGAATAGGACAACCCCAATAACGCTGCCGAGAAATCAACCAATCTCGCAAACGATACTGTATCCTTGCTTTCCCGTAACCCTGTTTCTCTGCATAGTCAATGATGGCAGTTTTGCCTTCTGTGGACTGCATTCCATCAAAATCACCGGAATTAACCATAATTCCTGGTTCGGTGTAAGCTTCTGTTAACTTGGGGTTACTATCCTCGCTATTTTCAGGAACAATCACCACCTTTATCGGTAACTGTTTCTCTGTTGCGAACTTGAAGTCACGGGTATCGTGTGCAGGAACACCCATCACCGCACCAGTACCATATTCATACAATACATAATCCGCAATCAAAATGGGGATTTCTTCGCCATTAAAGGGGTTAATAGCAGTCCCTCCGGTCAATATCCCCCGTTTGGGTTTATCTTCTGCTGTGCGTTCTATTTCGCTTTCGTTGGATACTTCCTCAATGAACGCATCCACTGCTGCTTTCTGTTGCGCAACAGTAACTTTTGGGGTCAAAGGATGTTCAGGGGCCAACACCACATAAGTCACCCCATAAACGGTGTCGGGACGGGTGGTAAAGACAGCTATTTTCTCATCGCTATCCTTGATAGGGAACTCTAAATATGCACCCACAGACTTCCCGATCCAGTTTTCCTGCATTAACTTAACCCGATCCGGCCATCCTGATAGTTTATCCAAGTCGGTTAATAATTGTTCTGCATAGTCGGTAATTTTAAAGAACCACTGACGCAACAGTTTCCGTTCTACTTTAGCACCCGATCGCCAGGAATACCCCTCGCTGTCCACTTGTTCATTCGCTAACACGGTTTGATCGATGGGGTCCCAGTTAACTGCTGCTTCCTTCTGATAAGCTAACCCTGCTTGATAAAACTGTAAGAATAACCATTGCGTCCATTTGTAATAGTCTGGGGAACAGGTGGCCACTTCTCGGTCCCAGTCAATAGACAGGCCCAAGGTTTGCAACTGTTGCTTCATTTGGGCAATATTTTTATAAGTCCAGTCTGCGGGGGGAATATTGCGATCGATGGCTGCATTTTCCGCCGGAAGTCCGAACGCATCCCACCCCATCGGATGTAAGACTCGGTATCCTTGCAATCGTTTGAGACGGGCGATAACATCTGTAATAACATAGTTGCGAACATGGCCCATGTGTAGGTTTCCGGATGGGTAGGGAAACATGGATAAGGCGTAAAATTTGGGTTTATCGCTGTTTTCTGGGGTCTTGTCTAACCCCTGTTTAACCCAGTCTTGTTGCCATTTTTGTTCGATCGCTGCTGCGTTATATTGGGACTCCACGAATATTCTCCACTGCTATTTTCATAATTAATTATCCCTGATCTGATTCAGTTATCGGTTATCAGTTGTCAGTGAGCAGTTTTTTTGTATTTGAGAGGCGATCGCTTGTTTTAAATTTAACAGAATTCTCTTTAGTTTCTAAAAATATGCTATAATACAATCATATAACATATAGATACAATGCTTTTAAAATCAATGAGTTTTCAAGAAGATATTTCAAACTTAAACGAATTTTACTTTTTTCGTGAGTTTACATTTTCAACTAACAAATTTTACACATCCCCCGATAAAGAGGTTGAACTTGCCGATAATATTTTGTGGTTGGATGACCTTTTTATCATTTATCAGTTAAAAGAGCGAGAATCTACTAATACAATAACTGCTCAAAGTGAAGAAAAATGGTTTAAAAAAAAGATTCTCGGAAAAGCTAAAAAACAAATTTGTGATACTCTTGAGTATTTACAAAATTATAGTAATATAGAGATCCAGAATCATAGACGACATAAATTTAATATTACAGTTCCATCACTAGATTCTGTTCATAAATTGATTTTATATAAACCTCATGAGTCTCTTCCCGAATCCTGTAAAAAGCGTAAATATTATCGAAGTCAAACAGCAGGATTTATACATATCATATCATGTGAAGATTATAGAGGAATTGTTAAAACTTTGATCACACCTGCTGAATTTGCAGATTATCTTATGTTTAGAGAACAGCTTATTAATAAATGGGAAGATCAAGATACTTTTAATCTTCCTGAACAAGCATTACTAGGTCAGTATTTATCTGGAGAATCAAAACAGAAACCTAATTTAGACTTTGTTTTATATCTTCAAAAACTTGAACATAATTTTGAAGAGTGGGATCTGTCTGGAATAATCAATCGTTTTAAGGATAGACTGACAACTGATAAGACTGAAACTGATTATTATTCTATTCTTAAAGAGATTGCAAAGTTAAAAAGAAATGAATTGAAAGAATTTAAAATTCGATATAAATTCTCAATGCAAGATGCAAAGGCTAACAAATTTACATTACCATACAGAATAGCTATTCCACGTACAGGTTGCGGTTTTGTTTTTGTTCCTGTGACACATAACTTAAAAGAGAGTCGAATAAATGCCTTACAAAACTTTACTCATGCACACAAGTATGATCAAAAACTATCAAAATGTATAGGTGTTTCCTTTGTTTCGGAAGAAAATGATTGGTATTTAATAGATTGGTGTTATTTAGACTTTCCTTGGCAGCATGATCCTATATTGGAAAATAAACTAAAACAAAATAATCCATTTCGCGAAGTCAAAAGTGTAGAATCGAGTCGATATGCATTTAACTTTAACTGATATTATGTTTAGAGTACAATAATATTATGCCCCTACGGTAATTATAATATTTTGTAGGGGTTTAACACTGTTAAACCCAATATATTAAGATAACTCCTTAGTTTTATTCCTCCCTATACAAAGATGAATTAAGTTGCTCAATTTCTTGTAAACTTAACCCCGTTAGTTTAGCAATATCATCTATATTCATGCTGTTTCTGAGCATATTTAAAGCAATATTTCTCGTAGCTTTTTGTTCTCCTTTGATTTCTCCCTTCTTTTCGCCTTTAACTTCACCTTCATGGAAAATTTCTTGATACATAACTGATTCTTTCATGATCTCGCTCCTAAGAATTCGTTTAATACTGTCTTGATCTAATTTTAACCCAGATAAAATGGCTGTGGATGCACTGATATCACTTTGCTGTTGTTTATTGGGCATACTATCAATAATAGCAGCAATTTGGGTTAAGGTTTCTGTTGGGTTATCTGTACGAGTTAGTACAGCAAAAGGTAATAAACCTGAGTTATTCAGAAAACTATCTGTGTTTTCTTCCCAAAGACGAATAACATTAAATTGATGACGTAAATTCGTCAATTCAAAGGTATTTTGATAAACTAATTCTGAATTACTAGGTTTCAAATAGATCACCACTTGATACATTTCCTTATTGGGATAGCGACGATAAACCCGTAAACAATAGTCAGTCATCCTAAAAGGTATGTCTTCATCGGGTGAGGTTTGAAACTCAATATGTAAGACAATATCATCTGATTGCAAAAAGATTAAAGAATCTGCTCTAATGGGATTTAAAGATAGTTCTGTAGGTTTTAATTCTGTGAGATCAATGGGGTCATTTAATAACCAGTTAGCAAAGTCACGGCTAAATCTTTCTGCTAAGAATTTACAAACATTATCGTACATCAGCAACAAGAATAAGTTAACAGTTTGAGGGCATAATAATATTATGCCCCTACGGTAATTATAATGTTTTTTCGGGATTTAACAGTGTGTTTTATCCTATAATTATTTATGGATTGCTAGTAAAAAATAATCTAGCTCCTGCGGTAGCAATCGCACCAGCTAAAAGAATAATTAACGCCCAAACCTGGTTTTTTTGTGTTCCTTCTACCTTTTCTAATCGTTTATCCATACCCTCAACCTTTTCTGTTAGAGTGGCTACTCCTACTTTTAAGTCCATAACATCTTTTTGGATACTGTCTAACTTGTCATCCATACGCTTGAGAACGTCTTCTAACGAGTAACTAACGGTAATTGGTTCATTCATGAGTTAAAATCCTATTAGTAACGTTTAATAACGTCCCCTTGATTACAGCTAGGGGACTATTTTTATTTTATACTCAATAGCTTGTCTATAATCTATAGATGGGCATAATAATATTATGCCCCTACGGTAATTATAATGTTTTGTAGGGGTTTAACAGTGTTAAACCCTATATAATATTGTTTTTATTGATTATTTTCAGGAGGAGATAAACGTTCTAATATTTCAGTCATCTTTGCTTGTCTTTCTTCTATTTGGTCAAAACGTCGATAAAAATCTGATTGTACTTCATAAAAATCAGACATAGAACGAGTTAATTGTCCTAATAATTGATAAATACCTTTTCTATCTTTTTGCCATTCTTGTTGAAATGAGGCAAAATTATCCGTTAATGCTTCAATTGCACGGGCGTTAGATTCAATCAATTTTTTTAAATCTTCATCAGACATGGTTTAACCTCCTATGTTATCCATTCTCATTGTAATTCCTTAAGTCAATTTATGGGGCGATTGTCAAATAAACTAAAGGATAAAGGCATAATATTATTATAACCTGAAGATCATTATAATTTTTTGTAGGGGTTTAACACTATTAAACACCATTTTGATAAAAATTAACATTTCCATTGATTTAACCAATGAATTTGTCCTTATAATTCTTCTGCTTCTGTTTCAGATAACATCTTACTTAATGCAGCAATTAAACTTGATAAATTCCAACTACTTTGTGCTGCCAAAATAATACCATAATGCTCTTGATATCTTTCTCCTAAGATTAAAAAATCTCGAATATTGAAGGTAAATATACATCTTTCTTGTGCTGTTGCCCCTAATAATTGTACATCATCACTTGCATCTAATGCCATCCAATCTGTGGGAGTTCGAGTAACATCATAACCTTTATTAACTAAAGCACTATGAAACGCTTTAATAGAAGTATCAGCATCTAAATGTAATTTTAACTTACTCATTATAGATAGATTCAAGAACTTTATCCGTAGCGATCGCTGTATTAATTTCTTGACGATGCTGTTCATAAAATGCCATAACATTATTAACTTGTTCTTCGCGGATTCCATATTCATCAGCAACTTGTTGAGGAGTTAATTGCCAATTTTTAACCGCAACGACTAAAGTTTTAACTTGTATATTTGTTTCTCGTAATTTAGGAATCATTTCACCTTCTTGATTACGAGAATAGACAATATCTGGAAAATTATTATCATCTAAACTTTGTTTTAAACTGCCAATCTTTTCAGCGATCGCCCAAATAATTAGATTATCTAATGTGATACCTTGATCAGTCGCATATTTTTCTGCTTCTTGTTGTAATTTAGGTGGTAATTTAAGAGAATATTGTGTCATGATTACAAAATACCAAAATTTCCTATTTTGAGTATAGCTTAATTTTTCTATTATTTTAGTTCAATTAAAATTTTAGCTAAATCTGAAACAATTTCAACAACTTCTTCAACAGTGTTACCTTCAGCAACTAAACCTTGTATTTGATCGCTAGTTGCGACAAAATACTCCTGTCCTTTTTCTTCAAACTTTTCTATTTTTAATGTAATTAGAGTTTTCATAATCTAAAATTATAATATTTTGTAGGGGTTTAACACAATTAAACCCCATGTATTAAGATCACTGGTTAGTTTGATTCCTCCGTATTCAAACATGAATTAAGTTGCTCAATTTCTTGTAAAGTTAGTCCTGTTAGTTTAGTAATATCCTCCATATTCATGCTATTTCTGAGCATATTTAAAGCAATATTTCTCGTAGCTTTTTTTTCTCCTTCTTTTTCTCCTTCTTTTTTTCCCTCTTGTTTTCCTTTAACTTCACCTTCATGGAAAATTTCTTGATAAATAACTGATTCTTTCATAATAATAACCCTTAGTTTGATTCCTCTGTGTTCAAAGATAAATTGAGTTGCTCAACTTCTTGTAAACTTAATCCTGTTAGTTTAGCAATATCCTCCATATTCATGCTATTTCTAAGCATATTTAAAACAATATTTTTGAGAGCTTGTTTTTCTCCTTTAACTTCACCTTCGTGGAAAATTTCTTGATACATAACTGATTCTTTCATGATATCGCTCCTAAGAATTCGTTTAATACTGTCTTGATCTAATTTTAACCCAGATAGAATAGCTGTGGATGCACTGATATCACTTTGCTGTTGTTTATTAGGCATACTATTAATAATAGCAGCAATTTGGGTTAAGGTTTCTGTCGGGTTATCAGTACGAGTTAGTACAGCAAACGGTAATAAACCTGAATTATTCAGAAAATTATCTGTTGATTGTTCCCACAACCAAATAACATTAAATCGACGACGTAAATTAGTTAATTCAAAGGTATTTTGATACACTAATTCTGAATTACAATGATACTATGATAACCTGATGATGATTATAATATATTATTGAATTTTTAAAGATTCTCTTGATGACTCTGTAACTAAGGCAACTTTACCGTAGCGAGAATCTATTTCTAAACCTTGTATAATCAAAATTACCTGGCGATTTTTCAACTCATAAGTAACGGTTTCGTTAGGTAAGAGAGGCAAACATCTCCCAAAAATATCTATTCTTTCTTGTTTAGGAATAAACTTTTCTTCCCCGATATTCAAAACAAGTTGATTGAAAAAAGCCAGTTCTCCAGTATTATTAATAATAGCAGCAGGAGTAAGAAGATTATCACACCATCTAACCACTAAAAACCATTTCGCATCACTCAACCGATTATAAATTTTATTCGGGTTAGGATGAGGAAAAACTTTATAACCAGACTCGACTGACATAATTGTACCACCCAAAAAACCAAACATTGTCATAATGTAATCTCTCAATAAAAATAAAAAACTCTCTTTTTTATAGGAAGAATATTTTTTAGTATAAATAGTTTTTATCATAATTTTATGAACCTAAAACTATGATAAATGTGCTGCATTTAATTAGTCATTTATTCTTCATTGAGTTGATTAGAATTGGTATTATTTAACATAGGTTTAACGTCTTGATTAACCCACGCAACTATCAATTCATAACCCAAACTAAGCACCACCGGACCAATAAATAACCCTAAAATTCCGTGGACTAATGTTCCTCCTAAAACCCCTATTAAAATCACAATAGTAGGAACGGGTAAACCTTGGGACATTAATATGGGTTTGAGAATATTATCAACTAAAGTACAAGGAACCATCCATATAGTAAATAGTAATGCAGTCAAGGTTCCCATGGTAGACCAAGCAAAAATAATGGAAGGAATCACTACTAAACCTGGTCCGATTTGAATAATAGCTAACACTAAACACAACAGGGTTAATAAACCAGCAAAAGGGATTCCTCCTAATAATAAACCAATCCCAATGAGAAGACTTTGAAGGACAGAAACGCCGATAATACCCCGTGTAACTCCTCGAATCGTACCAGTAGCAAGTTGTAAAAATTCTTGGCCTTGTTTGGGGGTTATCCGTAAGAAAACTTGTCTGATACGAGAACTTAATCTCTCTGCATTAATAACTAAAATTCCTGCAATAATAATCGAGAGAACAAATTTAAGTAAGACTAGACCAATATTAGCGGCCAGAAACAATAAATTTTTGGCTAATGCTTCTAACTGGGGTTGAAATTGACTTAATACGGATGCCAAATTAACGGATGCTAATGTCCAAATCTTTTCCACTCTGTCTCCGATAACCGGCCAGTTTTCCACTCCTTCGGGGGGAGGAGGAACTGCAAAACTCCCCGAAGCAAGATTATCAGCAAAGGTTTGAGTATTATTAACGAAAATAGTGGCGATGACACTAACTGGTCCAATAATAACCCCAACCCCTAATAAAGTAAGAATCACGCCGGCTAATTTTCCGCGGCCGCCTAACCGATTTTTTACCCAGAGAAACATGGGGAAAATAGCGATCGCCAAAATAATTCCCCACAGCAAAATACCCAGAAAAGGACGAATGAGGAGAAAACACCAAGCCAATAGTAATCCAATCAGAAATAATCGGACGATCAGATCAACAATTTCGGCTACTTTAAAAGGATTATTCATGGATTAATTGACCATCATTAAACATATCAACCAGTATTACGCATTCCTGCAGCGATACCGTTAATGGTTAACAAGGCACCCCGCAACAATTCTTCCTTAGAATAACGGAAATGAATCACCCCTGACTCTGCTTGACGGGTGTATTGACGTAACCGTTTCAACAGGGAAACTTGCAAGAAACCCAGAGGAACAATGGTTCCATTTCTTAACTGCACAGAACGCTGTAAACTGGCATCCCCTTCTAATAATTTCGGCTGTTCGGTGATGCTTAAGACGATGTCACAGGTGCGATTATATTCCTGAGAAATTTGCTCAAAGACCTTTTCAAATCGTTCTCTGTCTTCCGGTTGAGAAAGTTCTTCAATATAGTGGTGAGCAATTTGTAAATCTACTTTAGAAAGGGTCATTTCTACTTTAGAAATCACCATCTTAAAGAAGGGCCATTTCAAGTAAAAATATCGAAACAGTTTCAAATTTTCTTCAGGTTCCTGTTGTAAGAAGCTTTCCAAAGCGGTTCCCACGCCATACCAAGCGGGTAGAAGAAAACGACTTTGAGTCCAACTAAACACCCAAGGAATCGCCCGTAAGGTACTTAAATCTTTTTTACCACTTTTTCTCCTAGCGGGGCGAGAACTAATCTGTAACTGGCTAATTTCGGGGATAGGGGTAACAGAGAGGAAGAAGTCTAAGAAGTCTGGTTGTTCATAAATCAAACTACGATAGGCTTTTCTGGCACTACTAGCTAATTCTTCCATAATTTCGTTCCAAGGAACAATATCATCAAACCCACTGCCGAGTAAACTGGCTTGGATCACCGCCGTCGTTGCGGTTTCTAGGTTATATAAAGCGAGTTCTGGTAAGGAGTATTTAGAGGCTAACACTTCCCCTTGTTCGGTGATTTTGATGCGTCCGTTAATGGTGCCGGTGGGTTGGGCGAGAATAGCAGCGTAGGCAGGCCCGCCCCCTCTTCCCACGGAACCCCCGCGACCATGAAACAGTCTTAGGGCTAAACCGTAAGGTTCGGCCACTTTTTGTAAGGATTTTTGGGCTTTATGAATTTCCCAGTTACTGCTGAGGAAACCGGAATCTTTGTTACTGTCGGAATACCCCACCATGATTTCTTGTAAGTTGGCCGGTTGCAACTCAGGGGGCGTTAATTGGTCTTTTTTCCCTTCGTCTAAGTAGTCGTACCCGCCGGCTAACGCAGCGCGGTATAAGGGTAACTGAAACAACGCATCCATGATCTCAGGGGCCCGTTTTAAGTCGTCCACCGTTTCAAACAGGGGAACGATGCGAATGGTTGTGGTACTGGTGCCGGGGTCGTAGAGTCCAGCTTCTTTGGCTAATAACAAGACTTCTAGCACATCGCTGACATCGTTAGTCATGCTGATGATGTAGGTTTGACAAATTTCGATGCCAAACTCCTGTTGTAGATAGCGTAACATCCGCATGGTTTCGATAGTTTCGATGGTTCGCTCATCGAATGGCATTTCCATCGGGATCAAAGGGCGACGGGTTTGTAGTTCTCCTACTAACCAGTTGACTTTTTCGGCTTCGGAGAGTTCTCCGTAGAGACGGGGTAAGATGTTGAGATAGTTGGCAATGGTTTCGATGGTTTCGGAGTGACGGGACGATTCTTGGCGAAAATCTAGTTGTGTAAGGGTAAAGCCGAACATTTGCGCCTGAAATAGCAGATTTTCCAGGGCTTGGCATTTTAAGCCAGTTTCTTCTAAATTTCGTTTGATTAGTTGCAATTCGGCTTCAAATTCTGCCCCTGAGTTATAGATATTTTGGGGGGTTTCCTCGGTTAAGACTTGCCGTTTTTCGGGGTTGGCTAAGTGATTGTTGCGATCGCGGGTATTTTCGAGGCGTTTTTCCACGTAAGCTAATTTGAGGCGATAGGGTTCTTGACGATAACGGATCGCTAAATCATCATAGATTTCGGGCATGGCCACGCGATCGCGTTCTAAGGAGTCGAGAAGATCCTGAGAAACGTTACTCCAATGCAAGGATGAACTTAAAATCTCGGTTAAATCTTCGACAGCCACTAAATACTTTTCTAAAATTAGATTACGTTGATAACAAGCGGTGCGCCAGGTGATGTCCGTCGTTACAAAGGGGTTACCGTCGCGATCGCCTCCTACCCAAGAGCCAAAGCGACAGAAGTTATTATGAGGAGGTTTAATTCTGGGAAAGTTCGCTTTTAGGGCCTGTTGTAGTCTTTGCGAGAGTTGGGGGAGGGCATCACATAACACTTCATCAAAATAGTGTAGGGTATAATCGACTTCATCGAGAACACTGGGTTTGAACTGATGCAGTTCATCGGTGCGCCACCACAGGCGGATTTCTTCGTTAAGTTGGTCAATAATTGATTCTGCTTCCCAGGAACTATTGAGTCCCATGCCCCGAAACGCTTCTTCTGCGTAGTCTAAACGCCTCAGGAGGGTGGCAATGCGTCTTTGTTTGAGTCGGATGGTATGACGAACAATTTCCGTCGGGTGAGCGGTAAAAACGAGGCGGATATCCAGTTGTTCTAATAACCGTTGAATTTGTTGCGGGGGAACGTTTAACCGTTTTAATTGAGGAAATAACCAGTGAAAGGTTCCGCCTTTTTCTTGATTTTCTGTGCCTCCCACCAAAGCTTTTTCTAATAAATCGGCTCCTACGGAACCATTGGCGGGTTTTTCTGCTTGTGGTTGCTGGTTTCGGGCTTTTTCTGATTCTTGATAGGTTGCCCGTCGGTTCAGTTGTTGATCCCTTTGTTCGTAATGTTGTTCAACAATATTAATTAATTGAAAATAGAGGGCAAATGCTCTCGCTGCACGAATCGCTTCATTAAGTTCTAACCCTTCTATGAGTTCATTGATGGATGTTTTGGGTTTATCGGTAACTTGTCCTTCTGGTGAGCAAATTTTTCTGAGGTTTTCCAACAGATCGACTAATTCTTGACCGCATTCAGCCTTTAATACCGACTCCCATAAACTTTCGACCAATTTCAAACGCTGACGTAAGAAGAGATCCGATGTTGAAAAAATGTTAACCTCTTCAACTGTGGACTGTAAGGATTCAAGAAGCATAACCAGTAGCAACCTCGAAGGACTGTTTGCGATTCAGAGGCAGGTTAGATAACTCGATCAACCTGGACTATCATCTTGTCAGTGCCATCCTCTTGATGTCCATCACACAAACAGGAAAGCTCAACGGATTGATGGTTCCAGTGAGAATAACGTTATTAACCAGCGACCCTACTTATTTTATCGGTTCTTCTTTCATTTCGACTCAATTTTCCCTCAGTTATAGCAAAATTTTAAGAATGCTTTAAGGGTTGTCTGGCCAGAACAAAAAATTTAAGTTATATGTACGATTATTAAATTTCATGATAGTTGTGGAAAGGTTAGGGCTAGGGTCGTTAGGATTTATGTTGTGGATGATGCTAGGAGAAAATAACAGGTATTTTCCACTACTACCAATGAGAAAAGATAACTTATCAAAAAAAGGTGGGCATTGCCCACCCTACAGGTTTAATAATAGTTACCCACTTTTCGGTGGTGAATGGCGGTTAACCCATCAGGGTTAGACACTCGTCCATTGGTCACTTTACTGTAAACAATCCAATGATCGCTACATTCCATCCGACTGACCACTTCACATTCTAAATAAGCTAAGGCATCCACTAAAATCGGCGAGCCATTGTTAGCCGTTTGCACATCAATCCCTTCAAAGCGATCGGCCCCAGGGGGAAATCGTTTGAGAAAATGCTTCATCAACGGTTGATACTTTCCTTCCTCAAGGATGTTTAACACGAAACTATCCCCCACCTGCATCAAAGACTCGATCGCCCGATCTTTCGCTACCGCAACCGTAAACCCTGGGGGGTCAAAACTGGCTTGGGTTACCCAAGAGGCTAACATGGCCCCTTTAATCTCTCCTTGGGTAGCGGTTAAGATGTACAACCCCCCACTAATGCGACCGATGGCTTTATCTAAGTCACTATCCAAGGACTTCCGTTGCTTCACCTTACGATCTTGGGTTAAGGTTTGTCCTAAGTCGACGCCGGCTTCTTCACACAGTTGATAAATGGCTTCGCTGGGAGTATCCTTAACCCGAATGGAGTTGAACCCTTTACTCAACCCGGCTTCCCGAAACTTGGTTAATAGGGGGTCGATGGGTTCATCGTTACCTCCATAGGATTCAAACATCCCGATATATTGCTTATTCTTGGCTGCAGCAATAATGGTTCCGATGTTGCTGGTGGTTTCCTTGTTATGAGTCCCTTCTAGGGGAGGCATCCCGATGACTAAACCGGCGGAACGACTAACGATCTCGTTCACATCTTGGGTATCAGCCGATTTTAAATCCACCATTTCCACCGCCACACCGGTTTTAGTAATCCCCTTAGCAATGGCTTGGGAAAGGCGATCGCTGTATCCATAGTCAGACACATAAAAGACGGCCACGCTTTTATCGGCTTTGCTTTGTTCTTCACTCCAAGTACGATACCGTTCCACTAACTCGTGCAAGTTATAGCGCAACAGGGGACCGTGACCATTGGCTACGGTAGAGATGGTTCCTAACTTATCCATGCGTTTCATGGCAGAAAGCACCGATCGCGCGTTAGGACCCATCAAACATTCATAATAAAAGTGATAGTCTGGGGCAATCTCCTCTAAATGTTCATCGTAAAGGAGATCAGAACAGTAGTGCATCCCAAAGACATCACAGGTAAAGAGGGTTTCGGTGCCTTTATCGTAGGTAAGAATTGTATCGGGCCAGTGTAAGTTAGGCGCACTGACAAAGTCTAAGACATGACCTTTCCCTAAGTCTAAGGACTCCCCACTTTTAACTAAAATGCGTTCAAAGGGTTGATGAATAAAATCTTCTAAGAAATTAATGGCTACTTTTGACCCCACCACCGTTGCTTGGGGAGCCAGTTCTAAGATATCTTTAACCAAACCACTATGATCCGGTTCGGTGTGACTGACGACTAAGTAATCGATGGTTTTGGGATCAATCAGTCCGGTTAGGGTATCTAGGTATAGGCGACGAAACTTAGCATGGGAGGTGTCGATGAGAGCGATTTTATCACCGCGAATGAGATAGGAGTTATAAGTGGTGCCATTTTGCAAGCCAAACTCAATATCAAAGCGATCGCGGTCCCAGTCTAGGGATCTGATAGTGGTGGTATCTTCAGCAATATCAGCCGTCTGTATGGTTAAACGGTTTTCTGTTTTGATGGGAGTTGCAACCATATCCCTCTCCGTGTAATATTTCTATTTTTGTTTATATTTTGACACGCTTCCTGTAATAATGTGACTTTAAGTTGCTGATGGAATGGGTAAGATTTGTTTATTCAGTTATTAGTTATCAATGAAATAGTTTATTGTTGCTGTGATTAAATGTAATTTGATAAGTCAGGTTTGATCAAAATTTGATAAAATCTTTGTCAAAGTCAAAAAAATCGGTTAAAATCTGTTTAAAATTTTAAACGTATAGGGTTATGAGTGATCTTGTTCTTGATGTATCCAATCTCACTGTTAAATTTCCCCCACAAGGAAACAAAGATGAAGCAGCAGTAGATAACGTTAATTTCCAACTCAAAAAAGGTGAAATTTTAGGTATCGTTGGAGAATCAGGTTCAGGAAAATCGGTGACCTCTTTAGCTATTATGGGGTTAATTCAAAAGCCTGGAAAAATTGTTGAAGGAAGTCGTATTACCTACTATAAAACCCTAGAAAAACCTACCGAATTAACTCAGTTAGAAAAGAAAAAAGAGGAACCAGAAAACCCAGACAACAAACCCAAAAAATGGACGGATTATCGTGGTGAAGAAATCGCCATGATTTTCCAAGAACCGATGAGTGCTTTTAATCCTGTTTATACCATAGGATATCAGTTAGTTGAAATGATTCAAGAACATCAGGGGGTAACTCAGGAACAAGCAAAAAACCAAGTCATTGATTTATTGCAACAAGTCAAAGTTTTAGACAGTGACCAGGAGTTAGAAGAAAAATGTTTGCAACAGTTAGAAGAAATTAATAGAAAATCTAAAAGTAAAAAAAATATTCCTACAACTCAAAAAATTAAAAATTATATTAGACAACAGAAAGAAGCCTGTTTAAAACGCTATCCTCATGAACTATCTGGAGGACAATTACAACGAGTAATGATTGCCATGGCTATCTCCTGTGAACCGAAAATTTTAATTGCAGATGAACCCACAACTGCTTTAGACGTAACCGTTCAAAAAGGGATTTTAAAGTTATTAAGAGGTCTTTGCAAAAATAAGGGTATTGCCATGATTTTTATTTCCCATGACTTGGGGGTGATTAACGAAGTTGCCGATCGCATCTTAGTGATGTGTGAGGGTAAAGTCATAGAAGAAGGCAAAAAAGAACAAATTCTCCGTCATCCTCAAGACAATTATACTAAAGGTTTACTAGCTTGTCGTCCACCTCTTCATATTAAAGTGGATAAATTACCCACTGTTGCTGATTTTTCAGAAGACAAAAAAGGCATATACCTATCTGATCAGAGGCATGATGTCAATTTAATTGATAAAATTGGTATTACTGATAATCAAATCCAAACTAGAAACAAAGCAGCAAAAGATAAAGAGGTTTTACTATCAGTTGAAAACTTAACTGTTGAGTATGGAAAATCAGGTTTTTTAGGATTAAAACCTAATAAATCCCAGGCAGTCAAAAATATTAGCTTTGAGGTTTATTCAGGAGAAACATTAGGATTAGTTGGAGAATCTGGTTGCGGAAAATCAACGTTAGCAAGAACAATTCTCAGACTTATTTCGGCTGCAAATGGTAATATTTCCTTTGAAATTGACGAACTTTCTGACAAGTCTATTTCTAAAAAATATATGAATAATGAAGATGTACGAGAATTTAGAAAAAATATGCAAATTGTTTTCCAAAATCCCTATAGTTCTCTCAACCCAAGATTAACCATAGGAGAAGCGATCGCTGAACCAATGATTATTCATCAGACCCAACCTGATAGTGAAAAAAGAAGAGAAATTGTCAACGCTTTATTAAACTTAGTCGGGTTAGATGCAAGCATTTATAAGCGTTATCCTCATCAATTTTCTGGAGGACAAAGACAAAGGGTTTGTATTGCCCGCGCTTTAGCTTTAAATCCCCGTTTTTTGATTTGTGATGAGTCAGTTTCGGCCCTAGATGTGTCGGTACAAGCACAAGTTTTAAACCTGCTAAAAGACTTACAACGAAAGTTAAAATTAACTTGTATTTTTATCTCCCATGATTTAAGTGTCGTTAGATTTATGAGCGATCGCATCATGGTGATGCAGAAAGGAGAAATTGTTGAAATAGGAGACGCAGAAAAAATTGTTAATAATCCTCAACAACAATACACAAAGGATCTCCTCAATTCCATTCCTCAATTTCCCGAAGACTTAAAATGGGAACTTGAAGATACAGTGAACAGTAGCCAATCAAGTTAATCCCTCCGAACCCCGAACTCGTAACGAGTAGGGCTTCACTGAGTGACCCCTTCTAGGATAGGATAGGAAAAATCTAGAATTATCTAACTGTATTAACAACTTATGTTTTTCAAATCCGCCTTATCTCGTATTCTAGCCTTAGTTTTAGTAGCAGTTGTCGCTTTAACAGGGTGTGAAAATAGTTCTACAGGACTTTCTGGGGATTATAGCCAAGATACTCTAAAAGTCATCGAAACCTTAACCACTGCCCTCGACTTACCCAGTGACGCTGACAACAAACAAGAAATTCAGTCTCTCGCTAAAGAACAAATTAAGGATTATATTTCTCGTTATCGACGCAATGATAAATCTGGGGGGCTGCGTTCCTTCACCACCATGCAGACAGCCTTAAATTCCCTGGCCGGTTACTACACCTCCTATGGAAGTCGTCCTATCCCCGAAAAGTTGAAAAAACGCTTAAAACAAGAATTTAAGCAAGCAGAAATCGCCATTAAGCGGGGCATCTAGCTAAAGTCCTCGTTAACAACGAGGTATTTTTGCTTATAATATTCCAAGGTTTGATCGTTCAAGCCTTTTTTTATTACTCTTTTAAAAAAGCTATGGTTTCTAAACTTACTCTCTCTTTACTCACAACTCTTATCTTAGGTAGTACCATTACCCCCGTTTTGGCTGCTGTTGATTTTCCGATCATTGTCTCACAAAATAGGAATAAGGAACAATTAGATGAATTGTTACGTCGGGGTAGAGATTATGTTGATAAAGGAGACTATCAACGGGCGATCGCTACCTATCAACAAGCAGCCAGTTTAGACAACGATAACGCCAAAATCTTTTCAGGCATCGCCTATTTACACAGTCAACAAGGCAACTATTCAGCCGCCGTGCAATACTATCAAAAAGCCCTGTCTCTTGATTCGAGTAACGCTAATTTTTACTATGCCCTAGGAGATAGTTTAGCCAATACAGGGGATAATAATAATGCAGCGTCAGCCTACTATTATGCCATTCAACTGAACCCCCAATTTATTAAAAGCTATATCGGTTTAGGGGTGGTTTTACTGCGTCAACAAGATTATGAAGGGGCAGCAGAAGCTTATAAAAGAGTGATCGCCCTCGATCCCAATAATCCCGAAGCCTTTGCTATTATGGGAACATCCTTATTGCAACAAAAACAACTGGAGCAAGCCCTTAAATACTTAGGAAATGCGGTTCAACGCTTTCCTCGTGATGTAGACTTAAGACTATTATTAGCCACTGCATATTTACAACAAGATCAGCTACAATTAGGTAGGGAACAATTAAAAAGGGCAGAAAGAATCGATCCGAGAAATGTTAAAGTACAACTAAAAATCGCCCGTGTTTATGAGGTTCAAAATAATCTAGACGAAGCCCTACAAATTTATCGCCGTGTCTCTTTTTTTAATAGAAAAATGCCAGAAGCTTACGCAGGGGTTGGTAGAATACAGTTAGCCCAAAAAGATTATTTAGGGGCAATTATTACCTATAAAGATTTAATCGAAATTATTCCCCAAAATCCTGAACCTTACTATTATTTAGGCGTTGCTTTTAAAGAAAGAAATAGAGATAAGGAAGCGCAAAAAGCTCTAGAATACGCCAAAAAATGGTATCAAGAATATGACAATACAGAAGGGATAAAAAAGGTTGACGAATTACTTAAACAACTCTAACTCGAACAGCTAAATCTTAGGACAAAAAGCATAGCAAACTCTGATGGTTTAACTATTCCTAACTATCCTCATATCTTGCACCTTCGATAAAACTAGCTAGTTTAGAGAGGGAACAGGGAACGGGGAACAGGGAACAGGGTTTATTTTGATGGTAACTACTTAAGAATTTATTTTCTGTCTTTTG
>JASJBX010000111.1 GCA_030066295.1 Crocosphaera sp. | reverse complement strand
CAAAAGATAAAGGATTACCATCTTTAACACCATATTTCTTACTTCTCCTATATTTTAATAAAGTTAAACAAATCTTTTTTTCTTTTACTGTTGTCTTAATTAAATCCCAAGAATGGAGGGTTGTGTGACCATTTCTTAAATCCGAAAAAGTAAAAAAGTCATTTAATTCATCATTTTTTTGAAATCTATTTCTAGAAGGTGGAACATTCCCATTAAATAGAATATCTGGACTTAACTTAACTTTTTTTATTACTTTACAATGTTTCAGTTCATCAAAAACATCTAACAATCTGACATGAACTTTTAACGGTTTCGGAAACTGATAACTCTGACAATTTTTTTGATCTTTCCTAATACCAATAATGAAGACTCTTTCCCGATTTTGAGGAACTCCAAAGTCATAGGAATTGATAACTTTCCAGTTAACAACATAATTAAGGTTTTCAAATTGATTGACTAAATACTCTAATTTATCTTTATTTTTTCCTGTTGTTAATCCCTTGACATTTTCAAAAATAAACGCTTTTGGTTGATATTTATTAACTAATTTAATCACATCAAACCAGAGTTGACCCCTGGGATCATTAAACCCTTTTAATTTTCCTGCAACAGACCAAGGTTGACAAGGAACTCCCCCAACAAATAGGTCAATATTGTTAGGTAAATGATTAATCTTAGAAATATCCCCTAAATTAAGTTCTCCTGCATTATAATAACCAATAAAATTGTTTTGATAAACTTTAATTGCTTCCTTATCAATCTCTGAATAACCTAAACATTTTCCTCCTAACTTTTCTAAGGGAATACGAAACCCTCCAATCCCTGCAAAAAAATCAATAAAAGTAAATTTTTTTTGAATAAAATTTAATTCTAACGGTTTAGATGGATTAAATAATTCCAGTTGTTTATTATTGCTTTGACTATTCACTTTTGCTTGATTTATCGTTATCATCGTCTTATTAATCAATTTTTCAACATAATTCAATTATACGATAGGAATACAAAAATTAGTTAAGACATTTTCTATCTTCTTAACTGTTATTGTTGTTAGAAGAGATAAAAAGTATCATGACTCAATAGAAACTTGATTGATTTTAACTTTCGGTAATTGTAGAAATAATGTAATCATTAACGTTCCCATGTAAGCGGTTAAACCTGACCATAATAAATGATTATTTTGTGAATAATAAGATAAAATTGCTAAGGGTGAAAAACCGACAAAAAAGGCGATCAATACGCCATTTCTAAGGATAGCACTTTCTTTTAAACCGATAAAATAACCTTCTAACATAAACGCAGTAGCGGTTAAACATAAAAGGGGTAATAACCAGAGGGTATATTGTATAGCTGTTTGACTAATTTCTTGATGATCGGTTAATAGGTTAAAGATAGTTTCAGGAAAAAGAAAGGGAATCACAGCAAAACTCAAAGCAATGACTAAACTGTTAAGAATAGAGACAACTAATAACGGTAATATTTGTTCAATGGTTCCTTTTCCTTTAAAGTTTCCTGTTAACGTTTGAGTGGTCATTCCTATTCCTTGAACCGTAAATTGACTCAACAGGGCAATTTGTAATAATAAACCATTAGCTGCTAAAATTTCAGTGCCTAATAATGCACTTAAATTAGTGAAAATAGAATAGGCAGAAATGAGAGCTAAAAATCGAATTAAGATGTTTCCTTTTAAAGCAATAATTGATTTTAATTCTTGTTTATCTAAAACTTGTTTGAATATTCCTGAAATTCCATCCCATTTAATGCTAACTATCGTAAAAATAAGAGCAACAAATAAGGCTAAATATTGACTAATTGCAGTCGCTAAACCTGCGCCCATACTTCCCCAACCCCAACGATAAATCATCAGATAATCTAGGCCAACATTAGAAAAATTACCCACAAAAGATAACAAAAAAATTGCTGCTTTCATTTCTCTTCCTAAGAACCAACCAATGAAAACAAAATTCAGTAAAACCGCCGGTGCGCCCCAAATTCTAGCATTAAAATATTCCATTCCTGATACTTCAATATCAGGAGAACCTGATAATAAGGTAAAGCCTATTTTTTCGATAGGATATTGTAAAATGATTAAAATAAAAGCAATGATTAACGCAATTAACCCACTGCGTAAAATAGCCAATAATATTCCTTCTTCATCATCCCTTCCCACTGCTTGTGCGGTGATAGCATTGGTTCCGGAACGAATAAACTTTAAAACGCGATATAAATAGTCAAAAAGAATACTTCCGAGAATAACACCAGCTAAGTAACGAATGTCTTCTAAATGTCCTAAAAAAGCAGTGTCACACAACCCTGCTAGGGGAACCATCATATTCGATAAAACACTGACTGAAGCGAGGCGATAAAAGCGAGGTAAGAAGCTACGATACTTAGTTGGAAGGGAAAAACTCATATAGATAGTTTGTTGTTATCTCTGACTCACGAATCTATCATTATTATATTACAATAATCCAGGAAAAAACCAAGTTACTATCATCAATCCAAAACTAATAAAAGTCAATATTAATGGAAACATCAGCGAAACAAAATGATGGAGGAGTTTTACAAAAGATCGTTTCTTTATCCTTTCATTTTCATCGAAATCAAAACCTATTATCGTATTAAAAATTGGATGCTTACGATATTCTTTGTAATATTCGTTATCTGCCTGATTTATAAGCTCTTCTATATTAACCCCAAGATTGTGATTATTAACCAACGAATCACTTAATCTATTCCTAAGATAATATGCACGCATCTTATTACGATAATAACGATCTGTATAACCAATAAAAGAAGCGAGGCCAAGGATACCCACTACGAATAAAATAATGGCTAAATATCTGTCTTCAGGACCAATACCACCGTTCCCTCTTGCATTATCTGTCATTACAGTAGCAATGGCTGCTGCAATAGCTAATAGAAGGGTATTAATTGTTTCCCTAATTGATTCACTATGTCGTGCGTGTTCTCGATAATCTTGATATACTGATAAGTAAAATTCTCTTTGATCCATTCTTTTTTCTCCCAACTCATTCTTTTATTCTACGTTATAATTTATTTCAGTCAATTAAATGATTATTACAAAGTATCAAATTATTGTTTTATGAACCCTCTTCAAGTCTCAGAAATTGAATACGTTGATGTTGTTGTTATTGGTGGTGGTATTGCTGGAGTTTCTATTGCTGAATTTTTAGCCCGTCACAGTAATTTATCCATTAAACTATTAGAAAAAGCCCCTCAAATCGGTACGTTAGCATCAGGAAAGTTAGAAGGATGGTATCATACAGGGGCGTTATATTCCGGTCAAGATGATGCTCAAACCTTCATTAATTGTGTCAACGGTGTGGAAGACTTAATTAATTTATATACGCCTTATTTTACTGAGCAATGTAACGTTAATTTAGTGAAAAAAGAGTCTAATTTTTTTACTCCTGCTATTTCTCCTAACCCTAACGGGTGGTTTAATGATGCTCCTGTTTATTTAATCCATCCCCAAGAAGATGCGCCAGAAATTCGTTCGTCTCGTCTAAAAAGTGATGCAGTACAAATCAATATTCAACGCAATCGAGTCTTAGGAAGATTAGAAGTTGCTTACGGAAAACAACACAATTGGTTATCAAATAATCAATGTTTAGCCCCAACTTATGGACAGGTAGAAAACTATGAAGGATTAAACTGTTCCTTAAAAAATTCCCCAGAAGTTATTCGTAATCTTTGCCGTCAGTTTGATTCATCTTATAATATTAATCCCTCCAATTATGACTTAATTAAAACTCTCGATTGTTCCATGCACACCAGTCGAATTTTAAAGGATTTAGTCTCCAGTTGTTTGAGTCATGGAGTAACTTTTGAAACAGGAATAAAAATTGATAAATTATTAATCGATAGTTACGGTAAACTCAGAATTAAAAGTTTGCTCTGTAAGACAAAAGAAGGACGTTCAAAACGACTCAAAGCTCAGTTATTTATCTTTGCAGTTGGTGAAGGGTTTGAACCCTTTTTAAACGATTTACAAGTGAGAGCAAAATTAAAACGTAGTCGTAGCGCGATGGTAGTTGCTTATCCGGCTTTAGTAGATACTAATTTCGTGAGAATGTCCACTAAAAATCGCTTTCATTTTAATCATTTTGTGCAACAAAGAGAACTCGGTGACGAAAAATATATTTACTCGTTATTAGCTGATTCTGGTTATGCCAATGATGATAGTATGGATGGGGTAGATATAGAACCCATTTTAGAGTCAGCAGAGCGGTATTTTGGCAAAGAAAAGTTATACAATCGTCAACTGTATAGTTACGAATGTGTGAAAACCGAATTTATTAGCCAAGAAGAACAAAAACGACGTTATAGTTATTGGATTGAATCTGATGCTGATAGTAACTATTTATGCGTTTTACCGGGTAAGTTTTCTTTCTTTCCCACTGTTGCTTATCAAGCGTATCAACGCATTAAAACATTACTTAATTTTGAAGAAACTAAACCCAAATTACCTTATGAAGCTAACATAGATATTGCCAATCGAGCCAATCAATTAGTGGCTGACTCTTACCCGATGCAAATTTTTCTAGCGAATTAAGTGAATTTAGGGAAAATTATTGAATTTTCCCGAGAGAATAGATTACAATTCAGGTTCGATACCAGCAGCCCTTAATTGAGCCGCTAAACGTTCAGCTTTCTGTCTTTCAGCCTCAGCTTTTTGTCTCTCAACTTCAGCTTTTTGCTTTTCAACTTCAGCTTTTTGGCGTTCCTGAAGAGCTAATTCTGACCCCCAGAGTAACAACTCTCCCCTTTCATTCCACCAGCGCAACCAGTAGCCTTTCCGTTGTTCTCTAGTCCCTTCCCACACCCCTAAATAAAGCTGTAATTGAGGAACCCAATAACGGCCAGTTTCACAACTAGATTGTATTTTATATCCCCCAGATTCATCAAGCTGATAATGCTCAATTAAACCACTGTAAGGCTCAAAAATAATATAGTGAGGAACCTTGAGAATTTTCTCGTAAAAGAACCATTTTCCAGGGGGATGAGTCGGTTTAATCGAGTATTCGTGACCATTGGTATCTGAGAGAAACTCCATCACAATAAGGGGCGGTTCCCCTTGAAGTTGGGGGGTGTAGCTGCGCTCAATTTCTTGTTGAGACACACGAATATGGGGTATATAAGCCCAGTCGGGGGCTTTTACGACGATTTTGCCATTAACCGTGGCGCAGATGCCGTAATTGGTAGTTGTGACGGCGGTATCAGGAAGTTTGCCAGCCACTTCTAAGCTATCGGTTAAGGCCGCCGCTAAGGCTGGTTGATGAATATTATCCACGGGGTCATCAGGTAAGATAAAATCGTCGGGTAATTTTTCCCATGTGATGTCATAGGATGTATTTGTAACAGAGGTCATGTTACTCAGAAAATTTGTTTAGTTTTTTTATACTACAATAAAAACATCACAATTAAATCTTTAAGCTTCCTGTGACTTTTCCCTAAGGATTATATCTTCTGCCCATTTAGACTCTTTCGTAAAGATAATATCGATCATTAAATCAGGATAATCTTCAGACATGACTTTGCTGACTTCTTCTCTAATCTGATCTAATTCTTCAATACCTTTGAGAATATAATCTTGCGGTAATAACCAATAAATATTAATAAATAGAGTGTTCCCTATTTGGGTCATTCTTAACCAATATTTTTCTAAGGGAAAAGGGTTAACCGTTGTTTCAAATAACTGTTTGACCTCTTGTTTGATTTTGGCTTTAGGCGAAGCCAGTAATAACTGTTTTAAACTATCAAGGATGATTTGAATGGGAACAGGTAACGTGATTAAAATCAAGATAATAACTAAAGTAGAATCGGCATAGGGAACAAACCAAGCTAAAGCCGTATTTTTAATAAAAATAACTATGCCAAACGCCACCCCAACACAGAGACTAATTAAACCATTAATTAACCAGTTTTTGGCATCGACTTCTATCATGAGTGAACGAGTTTGTTGGGCTATTTTTTTTTGAATTAAAGCAGTTATTAAACAACCCGCAGCAGCGATTAAAGCATAAATAACAGCTACATTAGCATTCAGGGTTCTACCCCCATGTAACATGGCAGTAACGGCGGAGGTTAAAGCAAATAACGATAAGAGAAAAATTAACAACCCTTTAATCAGATTAACCAAGGGAATAAAACTGAGATAACCAAAGTTAAACTGTTCATTTTCTGGTTGTTTTTGTAACCAAGCAACCCCTAAGGTTATCAGGGCCATCATAAAACTAACCACATTAAAAAAACCATCGAGTAAAATAGCTTCAGACTTAATAGCAATACCAAAACTAATCCCTAAAATTGACATAAATAGAGTGACTACTATTGATAAATTAAGTCCAATTTTTTCTATTTTTTCTGGATTCATTTATTTATTAACAGATTGACAATATGAAGAATAAAAACTAATGTTAGGGAATACATAGAGAAACCTATCCAGAAAAGAAACTGAGAGTTAACCAATTCTGGAAATCATCAAAAAAAAAGATCATTTTTAGTTAATTTCTGATTATTGTCTGGTGCAGAAATGGTTAAATTTTCCATCCATTGACGAGTTCCAAAAGATTGGCAAGCAACAGCAGCAACCTCAGAAGCTTTGGCCAAAGAATCGATAAAATTATGGCTTAAAATGAAGTGACAAAAAGCCCCATGAAACACATCACCAGCCCCCAAAGTGTCAACAGCTTTAATTTGAGAAACTTCGATACTATCAAACTCTTGGTGAGTCCAATATTTAATCGGATTTTCTCCATTGGTAATGGCAATATTGGCAATACCCACCTGTTTTAAATAGTTAAAAACATCATCATTATCGTAACAATTAGGTGGATGAAAGTTAGCTGAACAAATAGCATAATCAACATAGGGTAAAACCTGATCAAACCCAGGTTTCCAACTGCCACCATCAATGACAACAGGAATTCCTCGAAAATGGGCTTCTTGGGCAATTACTTGACTAACCGCCATCTGATGACCGTCGATTAAAATGATATCAATATCCTGTAACATTTCCAAGGATAATTTATCCGCTTTGGCCTGAGATTTGATAGCATTAATGGAAATAACAGCCCTTTCTCCCGTCAATTTATTAACAATAATTGAAGAAGTTGGAGGGGGGGAAGAATGATAAGGGGACAAATCAAAAACACTTAATGAACAATCTTCTAATTCTGCACAAATTAGTTGACTAATAGGATGGTTTCCTACCATACTTAAAAGAGTACCTTGATGACCAAAATGTTGAAACGTAATGGCTGCATTAGTAGCTGGCCCCCCCGCCGCGATGGTTTGATCAAGGGCGACAATTTTTTCATTAGAATGGGGAAAATGATCAGCAAGATAAATGATATCGAGAGTCGTTAAACCGACAAATAATCCATTCATGACTAATAATTATAATGAACAACGAAAGTTTACAGCAGGGAACACTTTACATTGTGGGAACACCCATCGGTAATTTAGAAGATATTACCTTGCGGGCGATCCGAATTTTACAATCAGTTAATCTTATCGCCGCAGAAGATACCCGTCATACTGCTAAACTTTTGCATCATTTTCAGATCACTACGCCTCAGATTAGCTACCACCATCATAATCGCATAGCTCGTCAAACTGAATTGTTAAACTATCTTGAAGAAGGACAAACCATCGCTTTAGTAACGGATGCTGGGATGCCAGGAATTTCTGACCCTGGATATGATTTGATTTATGCTTGTATTATAGCAAATATTCCTATTATTCCCATCCCTGGTCCTACGGCTGCTATCACTGCCCTGGCTGTATCTGGTTTGTCCAGTGATCGCTTTGTTTTTGAGGGGTTTTTGCCCGTAAAAGGGAAACAAAGACGCGATCGCTTGCATCAATTAATGACAGAAACTCGCACAATTATTGTCTATGAAGCCCCCCATCGTTTACTGAAAACCTTAACAGATTTTAAGGATATAATTGATGATGATCGTCCGATTACAGTGGCCAGGGAAATCACTAAACGTTACGAAGAATTTTGGCGAGGTACTTTAAATAATGCCATCTTATATTATCAAAATTCTCAACAAATTAAAGGAGAATTCACCTTAATTATCGCTGGCTGTTCTCAACCCCATTCCCTTGAGTTAACCACTGAAGAATTAAAGGGAGAATTACAACAATTATTAAACCAAGGAATGACGCGATCGCAAGCCAGTCGTAAATTAGCTGAAATAACCCCTTTTTCCCGTCGACAAATTTATAATTTATCTTTAGACAATTAACATGGTTAAACAATTATTAACTCGTAGTTTAATATTAATTATCCCTATATTTTTAGGCAGTTGTGCAACACAAAAACCCCTAGTATCCATATCGAGTGGTTCGGCGGGAAGTGGTTATCAAAGAATTAGTTCCCAAATTAAATTATCAGCTAATACCATAGAACAAATCGATGTAGTTGACAATTATAATTCTCAAGGTTCACAACAAAATTTACAAAGATTATTAAATAAAGAAGTGGATTTTGCTATTGTACAGTCCGATGTGGCCAGTGAAGCGATGAAACAGGGAAAGGTTAATACGTTATTAGTTTTAACCCAAGAATATTTACATATAGTAACTAAAGCTAATTCTGATATCGAAAATTTAGCAGATTTACAAAGAAAACGGGTAATTGTGGGGGCAGAAGGTAGCGGCATTTATTTCACAGCAAAACGTATTTTTGCAGCTAGTAATATAACAGTGACAGAAATTAAATCTAATGAAAATAGACTTAAAAAACTGATTAATAATGAAGTGGATGCTTTTGTTTATGTGGGACCATTAGCTACCAGTGAGAAATTTAAACAAGAGTTAAAACAGGCAACTCAATTACGTTTTATCCCTATAGATTCTAGTTTAATTAATTATTTAACCATTCAATTTCCTGAATCCTATCAAGAAGCAATTATTCCCCAAGGGACCTATGAACCCCTACCAGAATTACCCAATCAAGACTTACCAACTATCTCAACGCCTGGGGCCTTAATTACTCGTCCGGATGTCAATCAAAGAACAGTTTCTCTGTTAACTTGGGCGATTGTTTCTAACTTTCGTCAATACTCTCCTTTTTATCCCGAATTAGCCTCCCAACAAGATGCTAAACTATTAAGTGAAGGGTTAATTTATATTCATCCAGGGGCGCAACAAGTCTTTAATTATGGTGATCCTCGAGTCGCATGGCAACGTTATCTTAGAGAAAATAAACCGCTACAAGCTGGTTTAATTATGTTAATTACTACCAGTAGTATTGGCTTTTTAATCCGTTGGTGGCGAAAACGAAAACAAAATAATCTCCTCAAAGCTAACTTACAAACCATTCATGAATTGAGACAATTATTAGAAAGTAATCCTCAAAAAGCGACAGAAGAAATCGAAAATTTACGACAAAAATATCGTTTAATGTTAATTGATGGTCAAGTGGCTACAGACGTTTATGAAGAAATCGAAAAAATGACACAAATTTTCTCAGATCAATGTCAAAGATGGCAAGAACAACAAAAAGAATTATCTTATAATCATATATTACAATTGATGGATGAATGGAATCAACAACTTCCCGAAAGTATAAGATTACAACACGAACAATTACGATATTCTCATGAACAATATAAGGAAATGTTGAAAACCGGAAAATTGGACTTACAAACTTATTTGCAGATGGTTCAAATTACCTTATTTTGGACAAATTTATTTTCTTTTGCTGAATTAAAAGAAAGTAAAAATGAGCTACCAAATTTATAAAAATAATCTAAAATTTGTAAAATAAATATTACTTAGATAACCAACATTCATATCTGTGTTACCATTTATATATTGAGAGTAAATACTATATGATATCAATCTCATCCCATCTGCAAAAAAAACTATCTCAACCCTTAAAAATTGGTTCAGTTGAGGTTAAAAGTAGAGTTTTACAGTCTCCCTTGTCGGGGGTAACCGACTTAGTGTTTCGTCGTTTAGTAAGACGTTATTCTCCCTATTCTATGATGTACACTGAGATGGTAAGTGCCACAGAAATTCATCATTTAAAACAACTTCCAAGACTGATGGAAATTGATCCTGATGAACAACCGATCAGTATTCAACTGTTTGATTGTCGTCCCGATTTTATGGCAGAAGCGGCCGAAAAAGCTGTCAGAGAAGGAGCAAAAACCATTGATATTAATATGGGTTGTCCTGTTAATAAAATCACCAAAAAAGGGGGTGGTTCCTCTTTATTAAGACAAGCAGATGTAGCAGAAAAATTAGTTAAAGAAGTGGTAAAAACTGTAGAAGTTCCTGTTACTGTGAAAACTAGAATAGGATGGGATGACAATGAAATTAATATCTTAGAATTTGCTCAAAAAATGGAAGATGCCGGGGCATCTATGTTCACTCTTCATGGTAGAACTCGCGCCCAAGGATATACAGGAAAAGCGCGATGGGAATGGATTAAAAAAGTCAAAGAAATTTTAACCATTCCTGTTATAGCCAATGGGGATATTTTCTCTGTTGAAGCTGCCATTAACTGTTTAGAAATGACAGGGGCAGATGGAGTTATGTGTTCTCGTGGAACCCTAGGTTATCCATTTTTAGTAGGAGAAATTGACTATTTCTTTCGCACAGGAAATCAATTGAATCAACCCACATCTAGAGAGAGATTAGAATGTGCCAAAGAACATTTAAAAGGGTTATGGGAATATAAAGGGAAAAGAGGTATTTATCAAGCAAGAAAACATTTAAGTTGGTATTGTAAAGGGTTCGCTGGGGCATCAGAATTAAGAGATAAAGTCTCTCGTATTGAAACAGTAGAAGAGGGTTATCAACTACTTGATCAAACTATAGAATCAATTTTATAATTGATGTAATTGTTGGTTTTTTATCAAAAATTAGAGGTAAAAAAAGAATGTTAAAAACTGAAAATATACAAACAATCGTAAAAAATAAACATCAATATTTTTTGTTGAAAGAAACACAAAATATTGAGTTTCGTCAGCAAAAACTAAGACAATTAAAACAGATAATTATTGAGCAAGAAAATGAGATAGTTGAAGCATTGCATAAAGACTTAGGCAAATGTCACTTTGAAAGTTACTTATCAGAACTTAGAATCATCAAAAAAGAGATTGAAAACAGTATAAATAATCTAAAAAAATGGACAAAACCTCGTTATGTTTCAACCCCCATAGAACAGTTTCCTGGCACTGCATTTATTCAAGTCCAACCGAAAGGGGTTGTGCTTATTATTAGTCCTTGGAATTACCCCTTTTCCTTAGCCATTCTGCCCTTAATAGGAGCGATCGCTGCTGGTAACTGCGCCATTATTAAGCCATCAGAATTAAGCCCAAATACCTCTAAAATACTTGAAGAAATTATCAACAATAATTTTGAGGAAAGTTATATCAAAGTGATTCAAGGGGGAAAAGACACCAGTCAACAACTCTTAAAAGAATCATGGGATCACATCTTTTTTACGGGTAGTCCTTCTATTGGAAAAATTGTCATGGAAGCTGCTGCTAAACAGTTGATACCAGTCACATTAGAATTAGGAGGGAAAAGTCCTTGTATTGTTGATAATAATATTAATGTGAAAGAAACAGCAAAACGAATTGTCTGGGGTAAATTTTTGAACGCTGGACAAAGTTGTATTGCTCCAGATTATTTATTAATTAATCGACAAATTAAATCACAGCTATTAGAAGCCATTGTTCAATCAATCAAAGAATTTTATGGAGAAGATCCTGCTCAAAGTCCAGACTACGGCAGAATTATTAATCAGTATCACTTTAACCGATTATGTGCTTTATTATCACCAGGAAAGATTCTTATAGGAGGTAAAGTGATTCCCGAAGAAAATTATATTTCTCCCACCGTTATCCATAAGATTGAACCTGATTTCCCTATTATGGAAGACGAGATATTTGGCCCTATTTTGCCCATCTTAGAATATGATAAACTAGAAGAAGCGATCGCTTTTATCAACAAAAGACCGAAACCCTTAGCCATTTATTTATTTTCTAATAATCAAAAACAGCAGAAAATGATACTAGAAAATACTAGCTCAGGCGGGGTAGGAATTAACGATACAGTGATGCAATATGGCGTGTTAACCTTACCTTTTGGTGGCATAGGAAAAAGTGGCATGGGTTCTTATCATGGTAAAGCCAGCTTTGACACCTTCTCTCATTATAAAAGTGTCTTAAAACGTTCCTTTTGGTTGGAAACCAATTTGCGTTTCCCCCCCTATAAAGGTAAGTTGAAGTGGATTAAACGACTTTTAGGTTAATCGTCGACTAAAATAGCTTAACATAATCTGCCCTTCTCCCCGCTCAGAAGCTCCCTTGCAGCCTAAACAAGCAGCTTTTCGATCTACTGAGTTTAGGTTATTCTAGAGGAAGGACTTTGATGGCAACGACGATGGTTAACCCCTTAACATCTTCACTCGATGCTCCACATCTCCCCTTATAATGACCGACTCCCCTATTGTTGTTCTTTTAATTGACGATCAGCCCACCATTGGCGAAGCCATTCGCCGTATGTTAGCCACAGAAAGCGACATTATCTTTCATTATTGCCGTGACCCCACAGAAACCCTAAAAATGGCCAAAGAGGTGCAACCAACGGTTATTTTACAGGATTTGGTCATGCCTGACATTGAGGGGCTGATGTTGGTGAGATTTCTACGGGCCAAAGATGCACCCACCCACGATATTCCCTTAATCGTTCTTTCGAGTAAAGAAGAACCCCTAGTCAAAGCCGAAGCCTTTCAATTAGGGGCTAACGACTATCTCGTTAAATTACCTGATCAAGTAGAGTTAATTGCCCGTATTCGCTACCACTCCATTGCTTATAACAACCTTTTAAAGCGCAAAGAAGCAGAAGAAAAACTCAAAGAAGAAAACCTGCGTCTGAGTGCAGAAATTGAAATCACCCGCAGATTACAACAGATGATTTTACCGAAAACCGACGAATTAGAACAAATCGAAGGGTTAGACATTGCCGGGTTTATGGAACCGGCCACCGATGTTGGGGGGGACTATTATGATGTTTTGAATCAAAATGGTCGGATTAAAATTGGTATTGGAGACGTGACCGGTCATGGATTAGAAAGTGGTGTGGTCATGATTATGGTGCAAACCGCCATTCGTACCTTGATGACCCAAAACGAAGCGGACCCCCTGAAGTTTTTGTCCGTCATTAACCGCACCATTTTTGATAATGTCGAACGCATCAACTCAGATAAAAATTTAACCCTATCCCTACTCGATTACGAAGATAATTGTCTGCGTTTAAGTGGTCAACACGAATCCTTAATTGTGGTGAGAAAAGGAGGAGAAGTGGAGATCATTGATACCATTGATCTAGGATTTCCCGTGGGGTTAGAAGAAGATATCAGTGATTTTTTAGGAGAAACTGAGATCCTCTTGAGTCCTGGGGATGTAGTGGTTCTCTATACAGACGGCATCACCGAAGCGGAAGACCCCAAGGGAGAGATGTATGGGTTAGAACGCTTATGTGAGATTGTTAGTCAAAATTGGGAACAATCAGCACAGGAGATCAAAACGGCTGTGATCAATGATGTCAAGCAACACATCGATACCCAAACCGTCTATGATGACATCACTTTACTGGTAATCAAGCAAAAGTAACACGAATGACAGCACCCTGATGAGGATTGCAATAGTTAATGATACGGTGATGGCCGTAGAAACCCTACGGCGCCTGTTAACTTCCGTTCCTGGCTATGATATAGCCTGGGTCGCTTATGATGCCAAAAGTGCCATTAATCGCTGTGCCAAGGATACACCGGATCTCATTCTGATGGATATGATCATGCCGGAGATGGACGGAGTCGAAGCCACCCGCGTCATCATGCAGCAGTCCCCCTGCGCCATTTTAATCGTGACAGCCGATATTAAAAAAAATTCGGCCAAAGTCTTTGAAGCCATGGGTTATGGGGCTTTAGATGTGGTCAGTACCCCCATTATGGGCATCTCAGAAGACCCACAACTCAATCAAGCGTTGTTAAAAACCATCGTCTCCATTGGCATTGTCATTGGCAGACTCAACCCGAAACGCTCTTCGGGTCGCTCGGGAAACAGCACTAACAAATCAACTTCTCATCAGTCGTCCTATCCCCCTCGCCATTTACCCCCATTAATTATTATCGGCTCTTCCACTGGCGGACCGAAAGCCCTAGCCCGTGTTTTAGGCGAGTTACCCCCTAATTTTGAAGCCAGTATTGTGATTGTTCAGCACGTCGATATGCAGTTTTCCTCTGGGTTAGCGAAGTGGTTGGATGAACAAACGCCCCTCTCTGTGACCTTAGCCTCTGAGGGGGATAGAATCCGAGAAGGTAAAGTTTTGTTAGCGGGAACCAACGATCACTTAGTGCTACGACCCAATTTAACGTTAACATACACTAAAGAGCCTCAAGATTATCCTTATCGTCCGTCCATCGATGTTTTTTGTGAGAGTGTGGCTCAATCCTGGAGTCGAAAAGGAATTGCGGTTTTATTGACAGGCATGGGACGAGACGGAGCTATAGGACTAAAAAAGTTACGTCGTAGAGGATGGCATACTATTGCCCAAAATCAACAAAGTTGTGTGGTGTATGGAATGCCCAAAGCAGCCGTTGAAATGGAGGCCGCCATCGAGGTGCTGTCCTTATCAGAGATTGCGTCAACCCTAGTCAAACGAGTCACACATATTCCTTAGCTAACTAAGAGTCAACCATGAAAACCTATGAGATTTATGGAGATTTTCAAGAGAATTTACCAGAAAGTGATCAATTCTTGGTGATTAGTTTTTCCCCTTCTTCTATTCCGTTAAAACAACGCTGGCGCAATAACGGATTATCGGCAGATTTTGTGGCAGATTATCTAACCACTTTTTTTCCAGCCAACGAAGACGAACCCAGTACCATCGAACGGCAAAAAGAACTTAAAGGAGCCGTGAGTTATATTGCTAACGAACTTCTCGAAAATGCCATGAAATTCCATGATGAAAGTATTCATAGCACCATTCAGTTTGGAATTCATTTATTAGATGAAACCGTTATTTTATTTTCAAGAAATTGTATCCCGTCTGAAGATTGGGCTAAATTTCAACCCATTATTAATGATTTGGTTACTTGCGATCCTGAAGACCTATATGTGACACAAATGGAAAAATTAGCCGAGGAAGAAAATAGCAGTGCTTCGGGGTTAGGACTGATTACAATCTGCTGTGATTATGGAGCCAAGCTAGGTTGGAAAATTGATAGTAATCCTGAAGAAATTGGGATCTTAACGGTTAATACTATGGTAAAATTACACGTATAATTGTTAGACAATAAATCGTTCAAGTTTACCTTAATTAAGGAGTAATTAATCGAATTATGGAAGTTAAAACCGACGACTATTGCGTTGCTTATCATCCCGAAACCGTTGCCGTTACCTTTCAAGGGTCCTTAAGATTAGGTGGCATGGAAGAATACGCCCCCATTGTTGAGTTGCTAAATAGCGTCGCTTCCGAGGGACATGAAACCATTACCCTAGATTTAAAAGGATTGGAATTTCTCAATAGTTCGGGTATTAGTATGTTATCAAAATTTGTCATTAGTATTCGCAAGCAAAAAAATACTTCAATCACTGTAAAAGGGTCCAACGATTTTGCTTGGCAGGGAAAATCCTTAAAAAATCTTCAGCGACTAATGCCCACATTGACCCTAGAATTAGAATAATTGTCATGATTGATAAGCAACTGTCACCAGACGAATTAATGCAGCAAAATAAAGCCCTTCAAAAACAAATTGAAGAGTTAAAAGATGAGCAAGAAGACTTAGAGATTTTGCTTGATACTATTACCGAACATTCAACAGATTTAGAAAATGAAATCTACGAAAAAAATCAAATAATGTTGAAGTATTTAGAACAAGTTAAATTAATTACCGAGGCTGCTGCTGCTGTGGAAAGCGAATCTTTTACCATCGATAGTCTTGATGAAGTTGCTTCCCGAAAAGATGAATTAGGCCAACTGGCAAGGGTATTCCAAAATATGGCCAGACAGGTAGAAATTCGGGAAACCAAACTCCGCCAACAAGTTCAAGAATTAAAGATTGAAATTGATAGAAGTAAGCAGGCAAAACAGGTGGCCGACATTGTGCAAACGGACTCCTTTAAAAACCTCAAACAAAAGTTAAAACGCTTAAAAAGTACACGAAAAAATAATAAGACGGATTCCTAGTCTCCCATCTTATAATAGAACAAAAATACTTAATTGTTAGAGATAGGGGGGGTTACGCTTTAAGCTATTAATTATTTTTAGTTCTGGTGTTAACTTTTGTCCGTTCCTTAGTAGTTAGAATATTCTATGAACGCTGTAATTTTCCTTTAATTCGAGAGAGTAATAAATTAACTTCTGGTAATTTTAACTGAATCGATAATATCAAGAAAACGGCCAAAGCCACCGTAACCGATAACAGTAATTGTAACAATTGTAAGCCTAAATTATCTCCAGTATAAAACTGTTGCCAACTCCAACTAACCCCCCAACTAGCCACACCCGCTATAAAACTGATTCCTGTTAAAGCGAGTAACGCCTGTCCCCATTCTTTCAAGGGTAAACCCCCTAAACGACGATTGAGAATAACCAAGAAAATAATCAGAGAAACTAAATTAACCCCAATAGTTGCCAAGACTAACCCAGGGGTTTTAAAAGGTTTATAGAAAAGAAAATCTAAAAAACCATTGAGAAAAATATTAAAAATACTAATACGAAACGGCGTTTCTCCATCTCCTAACGCATAAAAAACCCGAACTAAAACATCCCTCGCTAAATAGAAAAACATTCCTATGCCATAAGCCATTAAAACTGGAACGACAATCTCCGCATCAGCCGATTTAAACGCCCCCCGTTGATAAATAACCCGAATAATAACATCCGCTAAGGCGATAAAAATAGCCGTTAACGGTAACATAGTTAACGCCGTTAACAATAGCCCTTGACGAATTCTGACCTTTAATTCTGGCCAATTTTCTGGGGCAGTTAAACGAGAAAAAACGGGCATAAACGGCACTAAAATCATATTAGAAATAATGCCTAAGGGAGTTAAAACAATAAAATTGGCATAACGCATGGCTGCGGCCGCATTCTCAATAAACGAGGCAAAAAAGAGGTCAGTATAAACATTAATATGTAACATCCCCGATGATAGGGTTGCTGGCCCCATCACCTTGATCACATCCATAACCCCCGGCACTCGCCAATTAAAGCGTAAACGCAATTTTCCCATCCCTGCTTGCCACTGCGCCCAGAGTTGAGCTAACCATTGTAAAACCCCTCCGGCAAGGGTTCCCCCGGCTAACACCATACCCCCTAAATACCAATTTTCCGGGTTGTTGAGATTGGTTCCTAACTGCCACATCAAGGTCCAAACCCCGATGACAATAGCCACACTGGAAAATAAGGGGCTAATACTGGGTAATAAATATTGATCGGCTGCATTGAGGGTTCCGAAGCCAATACCAATCAGTCCCGCTAACAGGGACAACGGGGCCATGATCTGTAATTGTTGAATGGCAATGGCCTTGACCTCTCCTTCTAACCCAGGGGCCAATACCGAGATAAACGTATCTGCAAAAACAATTAAAACAACCGTAACCAGCAACAACAACCCACTAACTAACGTGGTTACTGTTTCCACTAATGGGGCCGCTTCTGACTTCTCCCGTTTGGCTAAAACGCTAATCAAGGCACTGTGAAACGGCCCATTGATGCCCCCCAGTAAAATTAATAAAAACCCAGGGATGACATAGGAGTAGGCGTAAGCATTTACCACCGGGCCAACCCCAAACGCTGCGGCGATCGCTTGTTCCCTGACTAATCCGAACAATTTACTGATCAGGGTGGCCACCGCCACCAAACCAGCAATATTGACTAAGGAACGGGACTTTTTTTGGTTAGTAGACACAGCACCCCCACGACAAATTGTCATTCATTATTCAAGATTCTTTGACGTTCGCCCCTGCCTAAAGGCGAGGGGATTCTTCATTCAACGAGTTTCCTTTAGCCGACAGGATTTCTCCAACCAACCAAGAGGGAATCTCTCCTGAAGCGTATGTTTGGCTGCGCCCCAACCTACTTAATCCT
>JASJBX010000019.1 GCA_030066295.1 Crocosphaera sp. | reverse complement strand
AGCTCAATTTGCTTATAACGGTTTTGGGATTAATCATACTTGGACTAATCAAAATGCTGTACCTCGCTTTTTAGCCGACGTAAATGGAGATGGTAAAGACGATATTGTTGGTTTTGCCAGTGACGGTGTTTATGTAGCACTCAATAATGTTGCTAACAAACAACAGCAAGAGATAGATTTTATAACAAAAACCAATCAAGAAAAAGCAATTTCAAGTCTCCAAAATCTAAGAGTAGAAACCGCATACTTAACCTTACAAGCAGAACAAAACCCAGATAAATTACAAAATTATCTAAAAGCTTATCTTGCTAGTGATAAAACCGAAACCTCTCTTAACCAACTCCGTAATCAATATTATCCAGCCTTATCTGACGCAACCACCCTTTACAACCTGCAACAACAAATAAGCGACTCACTCACCAACTCCCAACAACAACTAGAAACCCTAAAAACCCAAATTGCTCAAAAACAAGCCAATGCAACCGCAGCCTTATCTCAAGCAGACTGGTATGAAGAACAAGCAGAAATACACTGGGAATTAAGCCGAAAAGCTGGACCCACTTGGACAGAACAGCGTGTTACTTGGAAAAGAGGCAAAAGTGGAAGAAAGAAACGTCATGTTGTCACTGTTACCCATGTTGATCATGATTGGATCATCTGGGATACCTACACCAAACAAGCAACCAACCTGAGAAAACACGCAGCCAACCTCGACCAAGAAGTTATCGAAGATAGTCAACAACAAGACCTTACCGACCAACTGATCGCCCAATGGCAAGAAGCCAACCAAGCAGCAGATACAGCAGAACTAACTCTAGATCAATTTATCGCTGAACTGGAACTATTAGAAGCGCAACGGCAACTCCTTCCTGAACAAGAGGCCCAACTAGAAACCTTTTCCGAGTTACTCCCCACCCTCAAAGAACAACTGGCGATCGCTCAACAAGCAGCAGATGAAGCCAAAATAAACACCGCAACAGAACTTGCTGAATATGACAACAGTAGTCAAGCGTATCAAACTGCCCTCAATGATGTCCTAGAAAAAAAAGCCACACTAGACACCAATACTCAAAACCTGCTGCAACAAATAGCCAATACTCGTGCGTGGGTTGAACAGCAAACCCTTTCCCTCGACACCGAACTCTCAGAAACTGTTGCGCTACAGTTAGAACTGCAAACCCAACTAGATGAGATCGCCCTGCAAACTCCCACCCCCGAAACTGAAACTAAAACCATTCAACTACAACATTCAATCGATCTCTTCAACCAAAAACAGATCATCTTAACGGCGCAACAAACCGCCCTGACTCAAAAAATCACCCTTCTAGAAGCACAAAAAACTGTTGTTGAAACGGAACATCAACTATTACTCGCCACCATAGACAGTCCCGACAGCGACTATAGCAACCTCGAAAATCAACTCTTAGACGCACAAAACGCCCTCGCCGAAGTCCAAGAACTGGCCCAACAAGCAGAAGCCACCAGCATCGCTTTAACCGCTTCTATGGAAGACTTACAAGCATTTCTAGAGGTGCAAAATGACCAATATTTAACCGAAATACAAGCCAAACAGTCAACCCTGCAACAACTTCTCGACGCAACAGAACTCAAAGAAAACTATACCCTCCTCGCAACGGAAAAACAGCTAGAACTTAACACCCTCGAAACCCAACTACAAACCCGTTTAATAGAAGCAACAGAAGCCGGAAGTCAAGAAGCAGCCTATCTTTTAACTGTTGCGCAACAGAACAACTTCGCCACTGCTGCCGAAATATACTACCGCGACTATCGGGACTTAATGACTGATACAGGAGGCGGTTGCGCCGGAGGGATAGCTAGACCCGATGATGCCGTCAAAGCAGACTATTATTACAACGAAATGGTCAAATATCGGGCATTACAGGAACAAGCGCAACAACAAGCCGATCAATTTGCCATAGTTAAAGAAACTGCCGAAGATCAAATCGATCTCATCCAACAACAACAGGCGATCGCACAAACAGAATTCAATGATATTCAAAGCAGTATTAATAATACCCAAGAAGACATCGAAAGCTTACAGCAACAGTTAAATATTGCCGAACTAAGAATAGATGCTCTCGAATACCTGAGAAACTGGACAGAACAAACCCTAGTCCAACTGCTGCAAGTCGAACAATTAAACTTAGCCCAAGCTACCTTAGAACAAGAGTTCGCAACACAACGACAACTCGGCATTGATGAGACTATAACCGCTAAATTTGAGAAGCAACAAGCAGATATTGAACGAGATCGTGCCATTGCCACGGCAAAACTGGAACAATTAAACCAATTACAAGCCGAAGATGCCCTACAACAAGCCTTAAATGACCTAAGAACAGACTTAGGACTGCAACCCATCGAAGATATTATCCAACAAGCCGAATATAAAGGGCAATTAGCCGGTATTTTGAGTGATTTAGAAACAATCCAAAGTCAACCCGAATTACCCCAAAATATTCAAACCATTCTCGCAGAAACCACCGCCGATATCCACGACGCATTACAAGGAAAAGAAGTCCAAACTATACAAGAAAATCTCTTAAATAGTGCCAACGCATTAATAACCGAAGCCAACCAATTACAAACAGAAATAGCCAAATTAGACGCAGAAGAAGAACAATTACTAGGGATATTAGAACAGTCAGAAACCGACCTTAAAGGAGCAACTAAAGACCTCTATGATGAGATTATTATCAGTCAGGAACTAGGAGAAGAAAGCGACGAGATTAACCAAGACTATTTAGAAGTATTATATAAGATTGGCTATGCAGAAGGTGCGGTTGATTTATCAAGTGAATTAGCCAAGCAATCTAAAGATATTTTAAATCAAATTATTGAGGGGAGAATACAAGAAAGAAAAGCTAGAAAGAAAGCCTTTGTTAACGAATTATTAGGAACAGTTACCTTAGTTTTAAGTGTAGCATCTTTAGCAATAACAGCAGGAGCATCTTTAGCAGCATGGTCATTTACTCAACCAGCTATCAGTGTAACATTAAGTTCAATTAGTGCTGGAATTAGTGCAGTTCAAGCAGCTTATAATGGTGATTGGAGTGCAGCGATTTTTAATGCAGGAATGGCAGTATTAGGAGCAGCCGAACTTGATGTATTAGCACAAGATTTAACTCCTATTGAAGAACTTAATCAACTCAAGGAACTTCAAGATATTAGACAAGTTACATCAGGATTATATTACGGTTATCAAGCCGCAGAAGCAGGAGACAATTTATCAGCATTATTAAACGTTTTTAGTGCAGCTTTACCTATAACTGAATTAACAAAATATAATTACTTATCTCAAGCAGCTTTAAATATTAATAGTGGAGTTCAATTAGCAGAAGAAGGAGAATGGTTAGCTGCGACTTCTAGCTTTTTAAATGCTGTTGTAACACTAGGGAAAAATTTAGATTTTGTTGATAATAATCGATTTTTAGAAGAGATGACAGAGATTCTTCGTTCTGTTGAATTATCAGTTAACTTAGCAGCAGGAATTGAAACAATAACAGATGATGGAAGCTTAGAAGGATGGTTACAAGGAATTCAACAAATAGCCAATGGTGCAATTAATTATATTCAATATGAACCACCCAAAACTACTACTATTACCCTTCAAGAAATTGATGAAAATATCATCAAAGATTTAGCACTTGAAAAAATAGCAAATAGCGATACCTCAGAATCAACCAGTGTTGAACAAGTAGAAGAATCATTGTTGAGAGTGATAGATAGAATCAAGAATTTTGATTATGAAGGAATGGTTTCTAGTGATTTTACAAAAGAAGACTTACAGCAAACATTTTTAGATTTAATTATCTTTAACCCAGAAGTAACAGCACAACAAATTATAGAAACAGGAGAATTAACAATAGACAAGTTCCAAACTGACGAAGAAAAAGAAGAAAACAGATATTTTAAAGAGAAATATCCAAATTATGAAAGTTTTTCAGCACATCAAGACGCTAGGGCTATTTTACACTTTTTAACAGGTATTCCTGCATCAGAAATATCACAACATCAAGCAGGACTTGGAATTACAGGTACTAAAAAAATTAATTTGCAAGCAACTTTTAGTGATAAGTGGAGACAAAGAACAGCATTTCATGATGTTACTTCCACTCTTGATCTTAAGTTGAATGAACTTGATGAAAAGAGAAAAAATAAAATAAATGTTAAAAGTTGGAATAAATCTGTTTATGGAGTTGAAAGTATATTCTTATCAGCGTTTACTGGAGTTGGAATACCTGGGACAATCGAGGAACTTTTTGATTTTGATTTAGAAGGAACAACTGGTTTAGTTGATATTTTATTTAAGTTAACCCTTAAACCTATCAATTGGGTTACAGAACAAATAGATCCTCTTATCATTGATTTAGATGATAATGGAATCAACCTTATCAATCTTGATAATTCTTTAATTCGTTTTGACTTTGATGCTGATGGTTACGCTGAAAACACCGCATGGGTATCTCCCGAAGACGGTATTCTAACCCTAGACTTAAACCAAGACGGAACCATAAACAATATTACCGAAGTCTTCTCCGAATACTTTAACGACGGTTCCCCTACTTCTGGGTTAGACGCATTAGCAACCCTAGACAGCAACCAAAACGGTATTATTTCCGTAACAGATACCCAGTTTAATCAAATATTGGTATGGCAAGATATTAACCAAGATGGTATCAGTCAACCCGACGAACTCAAAACCCTCACAGATCACGGTATCACCAGCATTAACTTAAACGGTATCACCACTGAAACCATCCAAGACGGCAATATCATCAAAAAACGCTCACTTTTCAACCGAAATGACGGAAGCAGTGGAGAAATATCAGATATTGCCTTCCTCGTCACCCAAACAGGGTTTAAAGTCAACCAAACCGACACCGGAATAGAAATACTTGCAGAAGATGACACCGCAGTATCTCTCTTTATCCATGAAGACGAAACAGGGTTAACCCTCAACCTCGCAGACAATAACCTACAAGTTGCCATCGGAAACATTGGTAACGACACCATTTACACCACAGCTAATAATGATATCTTCCTCTCAGGAGAAGCAGGAGATGACACCCTAGTAGGAAGTGCTGCAAACGACTGGTTAGTAGGAGATGAAGGAAGCGATCGCTTAGAAGGTTTTGCCGGAGACGACTTACTCTATATCGATGCACAAGACAACTTTATTGATGGAGGAGAAGGTACAGATATTGCGATCGTTACCACTATTGATGCTGTCACCCTGGACTTAGGAAACGCTAACCTAGAAATGGTCATTGGTAACGACGGAGATGATATATTTACCCACTCTGGTAACTATACCGTTGTCATGGATGGAGGAAACGGAAACGACAACTTAACCGGAGGTAGCAACGATGATGTGATCACAGGAGGAGACGGAGACGACTATATCCAAGGGAGTGATGGAAGCGATCGCATAGAAGGTTCCCAAGGAAATGATAACTTACACGGTTGGGTTGGTTCAGACGAAATATATGGAGGGTTAGACAATGACACTTTATATGGACAACAAGACAACGACTCACTCTATGGAGACGAAGGAGACGATCAACTTCACGGTAACGAAGGAGATGATCGCTTAGAAGGAGGTGACGGTTCGGATACCCTCTATGGACATCAAGGAAATGACACCCTACTGGGTAATACTGGAGACGATCAACTGTATGGAGATGCAGGGGATGACAGTCTGCAAGGTGGTGAAGGTAATGACCAACTTTTCGGCAATATTGGTCATGATATTCTATTCGGGAATCAAGGGGATGACCTTCTCTATGGTGAAGACGGAAACGACACCATCTCGGGTGACAATGGGAACGATCAACTCCATGGTTGGAACGGTTCGGATCTCCTTCACGGAGGAGATGGACAAGACACCCTTTATGGACACTTTGATGATGACACCCTAACCGGGGGAACTAACGATGATGTCCTCAACGGAGGCAACGGCAATGATATCATTACAGGGGGACTCGGTGGCGATATTTTAACCGGAGGGAACGACGTAGATATCTTCGTTTACAACAGTTTCAACGACTCCACGACAACAAACCCCGATCGCATTACAGACTTTGAACCAGGAAGGGACTACATTGACTTATCAAACCTGCTTCTTGACTCCTTCAATGATTTAACCATCACCCAGACAGACGGCAGTCTCACAATATCAGTGAATAGTCAAGACTTTGTTGTTAATCTTAATAATGAGTTGACATTAACGGCTGAAGATTTCATTTTTTAATCGTCCTTCCGCCATAATAAAACACGGTTGTTGCCAGAGTCAGCAATAACGGCTGTTTCACCACAAACTGTAACACCATAAGGCCAACTTAAACTCGAACGACTTGGGCCTCCATAGGAACGGTTTTCACTCTTGCTACGAAAATGAAATTGTCCCGTTAACCCTTGGGCAATTTTTCCCATGGTCATCTCATCCGTCCATCCTACCAGACGAGAATTAGCCGTGTCAGCAGCCATTAACCATTCACCCATCACTGCCACCCCGTAAGGCATACTGAGGCTGCTAGGGGTAGGAAAATAACCCCCCTGGTTTAACTCGGCCCCTTCAAAGTTCGTTTGTCCCAACACCAGACGACAGGGGGCATTGTTTTCCGTCGGTATCCCCTCCCAAATCATCAAACGGTTATTTCCCGCATCAGCCAACACTAAATTATCCCGCCAAATAGCCAACCCATGGGGCCAACGCAAACTACTGGCCGTGGGACTGCCTCCTCCATTTTCGTCCCGTCGACTCATATCTACCTGTCCCAAAACATAATCGGCCGGTTGTCCGTTACGAGTCGGTAGTTCATTCCAAACCAACACCCGACGGTTGCCAGTATCAGCCACCAATAACCGTCCTTGATGATACATCACCCCATAGGGCCAGTGCATTCTATCGGCGGCGGTGTCTATTTCTCCTCGGTTAACTTGGTTATGGTGAAAGTCTGCTTGACCTAAGACGATATCGGCAGGAGTATTATTATTTTGAGGCAATGTTTTCCAAATTAAGACCCGATGGTTCCAAGCATCCCCTACGGCCAACCCTTCCCCACAAACACAGATACCTGTAGGAACACTCACCGTATTGGCTTGGGGGGTTCCTTTGGCGTTTTGGCCTTCGTGGTAAAAGTCCGGTTGGCCAATCACCCAGTCTGCCGGTTGACCGTCACTTTCGGGACGATTTTTCCAGCCTAACAAGCGATGATGACCGGTATCACACACCCATAATGGACCGTCTTCGGACACTAAACAAGCCCCCCTCGGACCAAACATGGTGGTGGGGGAGGGTTCAAGGGGCATCACTAAACTTTCGGCGGTTTGTTCACCGAGAATAATCTGGGCCCCTTGAGAAGAGAGTATATTAATAAATGTTTCGTTATTAGGAGTATCCGGTTGAGGATTAATTTTGATGCTGGTTTCCATCAATTTTTATGATTTATGTTTCTGTTGCTGTCAATTTTATGATAGGAGTTGAGGAGAAAGGATGAATTATTAGAGTTTTTTTAGATCAATAGGGAATAGGGAATGGGGAACAGGGAACAGGGAATAACAATCAAAAAATAGTTTTCAAAATAAACAATATTCTGTCAATCAAATTATGATGCAGTTTAATCTTAATGCTTATCCTTATGGGTCTCAACGTCGTGTTATTTTAGCACAAAATTGTGCCGTTGCTACCAGTCAACCCTTGGCAACGTTAGCAGGAATCGAAATGTTTCAAGCAGGAGGAAATGCAGTGGATGCTGCCATTGCCACTGCTATTACCTTAACAGTCGTTGAACCCACTTCTAATGGTATCGGTGGGGATGCTTTTGCTTTAGTTTGGGATGGAAAATTACAGGGTATTAATGGGTCGGGAAAAAGCCCTAAAAATTTATCATTATCTGCTTATTCTACCTTAGAAAAAATGCCAGAGTTGGGCTGGTTAACGGTAACGGTTCCTGGGGCAGTTTCTGTCTGGTATGAAGTTTGGAAACGGTGGGGAAAATTACCCTTTGAACAGTTATTTAGTCCTGCTATTCGTTACGCTAAAAATGGCTTTCCTGTTTCCTCCGTTACCGCCGAAATCTGGCGCAGAAAAGAGGCAGTTTATCTCATCAAAAAAAGACCCGAATATCAATATTTTCAACAAGTTTTCTTTCCTAAAGGTCGTGCGCCTAAAGCTGGAGAAATCTGGGGAAGTTCTCTTCATGCCGAAACATTAGAAGAAATTGCTAACACTGGAGGGGAAAGTTTTTATAAAGGAAAAATAGCGCAAAAAATAAACAATTTTTCTGCCGATACAGGGGGCTATTTAACCTCTGATGACTTAGCCAATCATAGCCCTATATGGGTTGATCCCATTGCTACTGAATACCAACAATTAAAAGTGTGGGAAATGCCCCCTAATAGTCAAGGAATTGCAGCATTAATGGCTTTAAATATTCTGGAAGGATTCAATATTGAACAATATGATCGTGATTCTGTAAATAGTTTTCATTATCAAATTGAAGCCATGAAATTAGCGTTTGCTGATGCTTATGCTTACGTTAGTGATGCCAATTATATGCAAGTATCTAATAAAAACTTACTCGATAAAAATTATGCAAAAAAACGACAAAAATTAATTACAAACCAAGCCATTCCTTTAGCAAATCCAGGAATTCCTCAAGGGGGAACCGTTTATTTATGTACCGCAGATGCAGACTTAATGGTTTCTTTTATTCAATCGAATTATGATAGTTTTGGTAGCGGAATTTTAATCCCAGAAACCGGCATTTCTTTACATAATCGAGGGTCAGCCTTTACCTTAGAAAAAGGTCATCCTAATGAAATAGCAGCCAATAAACGTCCGTTTCATACCATTATTCCTGGCTTTTTAACCCAAGATGATCAACCCTTTGGACCATTTGGGGTCATGGGCGCGCCCATGCAACCCCAAGGACACCTACAAATGGTGGTTAATTTAACTGATTATACAATGAATCCTCAAACTGCCTTAGATGCTCCTAGATGGCGATTTTTAGAAGGAAATAGAATACTTTTAGAAAGGGGTACACCCTCAGAAATTATTGACGGCTTAAAACAACGAGGTCATGATGTTAAATTAGCCCCTGAAACCATGTTCGGAAAAGGTCAAATGATCTTAAAAAATAACGGTATTTTCATCGCAGGTTCCGAACCCCGTGCCGATGGTTTAGCATTAGGTTATTAATGAATAAAGCAATGTACAGCTTGTTTTCTAATTTTTGGATAATTTCACTTGAACAATGGTTCTCCTATCTTTTTGAGTAGGATAAGAAATGAACTTCATATCCTGACAACGTTGACCACAAGCATCCAAAAACATCTCTTCTATATCAGACCTTTTATAGTATGCCATACGGGGTTTTCTTTCTGTTGTAACAATCTGGTCAGCATTAGGAAAATACAGACTGACAGCTATATTTGAAAGACGAACAATTTTTGATATTAGTTTTTTAGCATATTCAAGGGATTTTTGCCCGAATGGTTGTGGATAGTCCTGATTTACTCCCAGACCTCCCAAGCAAATAATAACATCAAATTTGTTCGGATCTAAAGTTTGTTCGAGAAAGTCTCCTACAAGAAATTGGCTTTCGGGTTTGTCAGATTCATTGTTATGAATTTGAATCGCTTTTTCAATAAACTCGGGTATAATATCGATTCCAGAATATTTCCCCTGATAAGACTTTCTAGAAATTAAAAAATCAAGTAATCGTCCATATCCACAACCAACATCCAAAACACTTGTATTTTCATCCCAATTGATCCAGGATAAGTTAGTAGCAATTTCAAAAGCTTCAAGTTGGACAGCAACAGAACTCCAACCGACATAACTTGCTTCGATCATTTCTGGTGAATTTTGAGGATCTACTGCTTCTTGACGTTTCTGATAGAACTCTTCGGTTAAATGAGTAATATTAGACATGGGACTCAAAAACTTGTTTTTCATCCATCAACATACCATATAATTTTGATGGCTTCGGTGGCAAAGTTCCCTGTAAGTCTAATAATTAAGCATTAGCTTATCCTTCCTACCGACCGGTAAGATATCATAGAGAAGTTTATAGAAACCGAATAGCGATCAAAAGTCAGCCTATGCAAGCAATCCTGTTAAGTCGTGAAGAAGTTGCCCAACGTGCAAAGCAATTGTACGCCAGCAGTATTCGTGAAAAAGTAGAGACAGAAGAGAACATCGGTAAGATGGTCATCATTGACATTGAAACAGGTGATTATGAAGTTGATAAAACTGGACTGAAAGCATCACGTAACCTCAGCAACAAGCACCCAAACGCGCGACTCTTTGGTATTCGCATTGGCTATAACGTAGCTGTTTCTTTTGGTGGTGTTATGGAGCGAGTCCATAAGTGAAGAAGAAAGTTAAATGGGATTTTTGAGTTATGCTAATAGATTAGTGACTGTACAAAAAAGTATTATGGCAATTGATAGCAGCGAATACCGTCAACGTAGAGAAAAATTAATGGCAAAAATTGGCCAAGGAACGGCCATTTTTCGTAGCGCACCAACATCAGTTATGCACAATGATGTAGAATATATATTCCGTCAAGATAGCGATTTTTTCTATTTAACAGGGTTTAATGAACCGGAAGCAGTAGCCGTGTTTGCCCCTCATCATGAAGAACACCATTTTATCCTCTTTGTACAACCAAAAGACCCCGATAAAGAAGTCTGGACGGGTTATCGTTGCGGTGTAGAAGGGGCAAAAGAAAAGTATGGGGCAGATATTGCTTATCCCATCGCAGAATTAAACGAAAAATTACCCGACTATCTCAAGAAAGCTGACCGTATCTATTACCATTTAGGACGAGATAAATATTTTAATGATGTCATTTTATCCCATTGGCAACAATTAATGAGAACCTATCAAAAACGGGGAACGGGTCCCGTTGCCATTGAAGATACCAGTCCTATTTTACACCCCATGCGACAGGTTAAAAGTGCCTCGGAATTGAAAATGTTGCGTCAAGCGATGGACATTTCTGCTGCTGCCCATAACCGTGCGCGAGAATTTGTTAAAGTAGGTCATTATGAGTATCAAATTCAAGCAGAAATTGAGCATACGTTTCGACTTCATGGCGGCATAGGCCCGGCGTATCCTTCTATTGTTGCCTCCGGTTCTAATGCTTGTATTCTGCACTATATTGAGAATACCCGTCAGATTCAAGATCATGATTTATTATTAATTGATGCTGGTTGTTCCTATGGTTATTATAATGGAGATATTACCCGAACTTTCCCTGTTAGCGGTAAATTCACAGGGGAACAAAAGGCTATTTATGAGTTAGTGTTAGAAGCGCAATTAAAAGCCATTGAATCGGTTAAACCAGGCAAACCTTACAATGAGTTTCATGATATTGCTGTTTGTGTGTTGGTGCAAGGATTGATTGATTTAGGGTTGTTGAAAGGAGATTTAGAAGAGATAATTAAAGAAGAAAAATATAAACCTTTTTATATGCACAGAACTGGCCATTGGTTAGGGTTAGATGTGCATGATGTTGGGGTGTATAAAAAAGATGAAGAAAACTGGCATCCCTTACAACCCGGCCATGTGTTAACCGTTGAACCAGGAATTTATATCGGTAAAGACATTAAACCCGCAGAAGGACAACCAGAAATTCCTGAAAGATGGCGCGGTATTGGTATTAGAATAGAAGATGATATTTTGGTCACAGAAACAGGCCATGAAGTCCTCACGGCTGCCGTTCCTAAAATGCTTGATGAGATTGTTTAATCTGTTTGCTGAGTCTTAATAAACTTCTCAAAAACAGGTAGGATATCTGCTGGAATTTCATGACCCATAGGAAACTCATGATACTCAACAGTAGCCTCAATTTTTGTTAATTCATCCCTAGCTGTTTGCGCCATTTCCACAGGAACAACCATATCATTTTGACCATGAATAATCAAAATAGGTGGCATAGGAGAGGATAATTTTTGTGGTTGAAACTGTAAATAACCACTCAAACTACAAACACCCGCTAACGGTAAATTAATTCCCACATCAAGGGACATCGCCCCTCCTTGAGAAAACCCACTTAAAATGGTACGAGATAAAGGAATACCTGTCTTTTCTTCGAGAGAAAGTAACCAATTTTTTAAGAGTTGGCGACTTTCTTCTATTCCTTCATATTCTCCCGTTTCTAAGGCATACCAGGCCAGTCCCCCAGGAACTTGTGGATGAGAAAAAGGGGCATTGGGAAACAATAATTGATAGTCGGGAAGGGTTAACATCGAAGATAATGGGGCTAAATCTTCTGCATTTGCCCCCCAACCATGTAACATAATGAGAAGATATTTAGGTTCGCTATTTTGCGGTTTAATAGATATGGTTTCTAAAGACATAAATTTGCTTAAAACTTAATTCTCAATTTCTTTAAGTTCCCAGTTTCCTTCTTCCAATATTTCTAATAATTGTTGATGATATTGGGTTAAAGTTGGGCGGTGGCCGACACTAATATAAGTGGTTCCCATGTGGGATAATTCTTGATACAATCTTTCCTCATTTTTCACATCTAAAGCACTGGTGGCTTCATCTAGAATAGCATAACGGGGTTTAGTGATTAAAACACGGGCAAAAGCAACCCGTTGTTGTTCTCCTAATGATAGGACATTTTCCCAGTTTTCTTCTGTCTCAAAACCTTGATTAAATCTCTCTGCTAAGTTGGGTAAATTAACCGTTTTTAATACCTTGTTTAATTGTTCATCTGTGATCTGTTTTTCGAGATTAGGATACAATAATTGCTCTCTTAATGTTCCTAAAATCATGTAAGGTTTTTGAGGGAGGAATAAGATATCTTTATCGTCAGGACGATAGATGATTCCATCCCCTGAATTCCATAATCCTGCGATCGCTCTTAATAAGGAACTTTTCCCGGTTCCACTGGCTCCCATAATCAATAAATTATGATGATTAATCACATTTAAGCAGACATCTTCTATTAATACTCTATCAGAATTGGGGGGACGTAGGGTAACATTTTCCAAAGCAACATCTGAAGCAATTTGAGTATGAATAAAGCTAGTTTGTGTCTTCTCTTTTTTAAAGGATAAGGGATTTAATGACTCATAAAATTCCCCTAAACGGTTGATACTCGCCGCAAATCCTGCAATATCTTGAATGCGATTTGTAATCAAAGAAAGTGCGCCCAATACTTGAAAAAATGCGAAATTTGTTTGAGTAATCGCACCAAAGTCCTTCTCTCCTCTAAAGTATAATGGGGCTATAATAAGGTAGGGAATTAAACGAGGAAAATACTGGTATCCTAATTTGAATAAGTTAATAATTGCTAGCCAGATAATTAACAGATCAAAATTCTTAATGGCCTCAGTTAATCTATCAGTAACCTGTTTTCTTTCTAACGCTTCTCCCCGATAAAAGGCAATGGATTCTGCATTGTCTCTTACCCTTACCATTCCATAACGAAAGTTAGCTTCTAGACGTAATTGATCATAGTTAATACTCACTAAACGACTGCCTACAGTTAAAGCAACTGTTGTCCCCAAAATAGCATAAATAATCAGTCCTCCTGTTGCTTCTTTGGAGAGACTATATAAGATAGCTGAAAAGGAAAATAGAGTTAAAATTGAGTCAAGAATATCCAGCAAAAAATCAAGGGTAACTTCGGTAAAAGATTTAATATCTTGAGTGATTCGTTGATCCGGGTTATCAACTTCTGTATTAATAGAGTTAGAATCTAATTCATAATAAGCACGATGATTAAAATATTTATTTAAGAAGTGTTCTGTTAGCCATTCTCGCCACATTAAACCGAGTTTTGGTCTTGTATAACGATAGCCAACAATAATAGGAAGAGCAACCACCAATATCAACCCATAAATGATCATGAATTGATAAAAAGTCGCTTCATTTCTTTGATTCAATGCTGTATCAAGGAAACGAAAAGTAAAACTTAAAATTACATTTAATCCGTTAACTACTAATGAGAGAAACAAGAGTAATCCTAATAATGACCATTGTTTCCATTTGTCTCCTATTTTTGATTTTTGCGAGATAAATATAGCCCCACCAACAATCATAATGATCAGAGCAATATAGGGAAGCGGTGATGCTAGAAACTTATTAACACTTGTTACCAAACCTCCTGCAACATCGCCAAAAAATTCAGGAAAAATACTATTTCCTAATAAAGTTAAGCCAATGGTTAAAAAGAAAGCTAAACTCGCAACTGTAGGGAAAAGCACTACAATCAGTCCTAAAAATATCCAGGTATTTTTAGTGATATATCTAACTTTTGTCGTCTCAGTTGTTTCCCTCGACTCTGTAGGGAAAAAATAGGGTTGTGCTGTTTCGATAAAGTGACGAACCAGTTGACGATTAAATTGAAAACGGGGTTGAGGCATTTTGCAATTTTAACTTAAATAAAATAGACACATTCAGCGATAAAATATGCCAGTCCAAGTAATCACCCTAATATACTAACCTATTTTCATGATGAAAATCTAACTTTCAGGGTACGTTTTACTATTTTAGATAACCAAGATTCTTCTTGTTTAGATTCAGCGATCGCCCAAAGGTTTAAACTGATACAAACCGTTGCTAAAGCTAGTAAAATAAAGGTGGGAGCTTGAATCACTCCAACTATCCACCAACTGGCAACATGAAGGGATAAAGTAATAGCAAAGAGGATGGCTATGGTAACCGAAGTTAATAACTTAATAGGGGATGGTTTCGTAACAATAAAAATCAAACTTAATAGGGTGGTCAATAAATTTGCAGGAACTAGAAACGCACAAATACTAACACAATTATTCCGAGAAAAATCACCAATCAAAATAGGATCTAACATCAATTTAACCTGATAGATAATTAAGCAAAGTGTTTTAATTCTTGGCTATTGTATCATATTTTTACTTATCGTACTCTCAATAATAAAGCTAAAACCTTTTTAATACTGTTTACCCCTAACATTTTCAATCCTGACCATAACTTTTTTCAATTATTATTGATTAGAGGATTTTAGTCTCGTAAAAAGGCTGCATCCACTTCAGGAATAGAGGGATTAATACTAATACCCGAACCTAATTCAAAACCAGCAGGAGTGGTTAGACGGGGTCTAATTTGACAATACCAATGTAGCTGAGGTTCTTCTGCTTTATAACGGGCAGCAGTATTGATAACATAATTATAATCAGGGTTATTTAACTTATAATATAAACGACTTAAGCTATCCTTTAATATTGTTGCAAAAGCCGTCTTTTCTTGAGGAGTAATGCTCCCAAAATCTGCTTGATGATTTTTAGGCATAATCCAAATTTCGCAAGGAAATTCAGCAGCAAACGGGACAAAAGAAACAAACAAATTGTTCTCTACAATTATCCTTATTTTTTCTTTCATCTCAAATTCTAAAATATCACAATAAACGCATCTAGCCCAATGATCAAAATAGCGTTGTGCTTCTGCTTCTTGAATACGACGATGACTGGGAACAATGCTTGTCGCAATAATTTGAGAGTGAGGATGGCGTAAAGATGCCCCGGCAGCTTTACCGTGATTACGAAAGATAATTACCATCATTATTTCCTTATCTTCCATCAATTTTAAGTACCGTTGACGGTAGGTTTCAATAATTGCTTCAATTTCGGGTAAAGCCAGGGTAGCAATGGTCTGCTGATGGTCAGGACTTTCGATAACAACCTCATGGTGACCATAACCAGACATAGCCATATAAATTCCTTCTAGGTTGCGGTGGGGATTGTCATGAAAGTTTAAAGCAGGAAACTTGTTAGCGACCACCCTAGTTTGCCAGGTATTTTGTTGACTATCCTTAATTTCTAGGAGTATTGTCTCTGTTTCTTTCTGTTTATCTTGACAGAAAGGACAATTTTCTCGCGAGTTATCTTTTAAAGAATAGTCTTGACTGGGTTGCTGAAAATCTTGAGGTCTTTTGCGACGACTCGGTGCATAAATTACCCATTCTCCTGTTACTTTGTTTAAGCGAATTTGTCCAGTTTCCATAAATAATGACGACAATAATAAGAATTTGTAGCTATTTACACCATCATAGGGGATACGTCCTAAAGCAACTGTTAGTTATGATTCATTTCTTAAAAATACGAACAATTTTCAAATTTCTATATACACTAGGGACAGAATAAATAAACCAGCATCAAAACCCTATTCCCGATTTGGCCATGACCTATACCACTCAACAACTTATTCGCATACTTGATCAAGAATTAAAAGCAACCTGGAGAGGAGAGAGAGTCATTTTATCTTGTCACAAGCGCATTAATAACCCCGTAATTGCCAAAGCATTAAATACCGATAAAATGAATCAAGTGTTTGCTTATCAAGATTTTCGTCGTCAAATTCATAAATATCAGATCCAACAAGGGGTTTCTGGGATTATTTGGCGTACCTGTACCTATCAAGGCCAATCTATCAAGTATCCAGAATTACATAACCAACTTATTGCTGTTCCAGGGGATAAAGAAATATTAATGAAACATAAAGAAGCTGTGATCAATTTTTGGTGGAAAATGACCAAAGGCATGAAATTTTGGTTATCGGCCCACCGTCATCGTCCCATTTCTTCCGATTCCATTGAAGATTTTATTCATGAGGTAGAGTGGGCTGAAATTGATGGAACCAGAACGGAATTATACTTAGGATTATGTTGGGGGAACCCTCAAGAATATCAATATCAATGGGCCAAACCTGACTCCGGTTGTCATCGTATTATTGCTGCAGTCGATCAACCCAGTTCCATTAAAGTTTAGGGTCAGTTCGCCCTTTGTGACTCGAATTTTAGCTACTTTTGCATGATTGCCTTTTGCGTAGCGGTATAACGTTGTTGTTATGGTCTGAGGTCAAAAACGCTATAATAGCAGATGTTATCGGGCTTATTCACTTAACTGTCCCTACCATCGCTGTCATGACAGAACCTATGGCAACTATTCAATGTTCTAACCCTGAATGCCAAACCATTAACCCCCTAGAGAACCTAGTCTGTGAGCAATGTGAAACCCCTTTGCTGAAACGCTACTTACGACCTTTAGGGGACTGGGTCAAATCATTGGAAGTCGGACAGTTAGTGGATGAACGCTATCTATTGCTCAGCCATCAGGCCGTCTTCGATAGCAAACCAGGGGTTCCTCCTGACTTTAGCGAAGATATTCCCGAAAACATCAGAAAATATTTACGCTTATTTCATTATCGTCTCCATTTACCCCAAATCTACACCTACTATAACCCTTCTCAAGAAAGCGAAGAAGAGCAAGGGAGTGAAATTGCTTTACTCGAATATGGAACCATTCCCCTCAACGACTCAGGAGACCCCTCTCACCCTGAATTATTGCCCCTCTTAACCGAAGTTTGGCCCCAAACCCAGGATAATCCCCTACGACAATTAAACTGGTTATGGCAAATGGCCAAACTCTGGCAACCCTTAGAAGGACAGCAGATGGTATCCAGCTTACTCGATACCTCCCTAGTTCGAGTCAATGCAGGGGTGGTTCAATTATTAGACTTGCATCAAGACGAACATAACTTTCACAACCTCAAAGAATTAGGCAAACTCTGGTTATCCTTAATCGAAGGCACTTCCCCCCTGATTGTAGATTATGTTCAATCCCTGTGTGAGTATTTACAACGGGGCAAAATTCCCCATCCTGAATATCTGTTAAACTACTTTGAACCCGCTTTGGCCCTCTGTGGACAATGGTACGACAAAAAATATCAAATTTTTACCCTAACCGATGCCGGTCCGACCCGCAGTCATAACGAAGACGCTTGTTATCCTCAGGCCGGGGAACTGGTAGAACCCACTGCCCAAGACCCTAATTTCACCATTGTCTGTGATGGTGTGGGAGGACAAGACGGGGGAGAAATTGCTTCGGGGTTAGCTATTGATACCCTGGTGGCAGAAATTCCTCAACTGCCTATGTTTAGGGAATCTCGCGATAGTCAACAAGGGTTACAAGACTTGGCAGAAGTCATTAACTTAACGAATGATCGTATTAGTGAACGAAACGACGCTGAACAGCGTCAAGATAGACAACGCATGGGGACCACCGTAGTCTTGAGTTTAGTCCATGACCACGAGGTTTATTTGGCCAACGTGGGGGACTCCCGCATTTATCGCATTACCCCCGACGGTTGTCATCAGGTCACCATCGATGATGATTTAGCTTCTCGAGAGGTGCGTTTGGGCTATTTATTCTATCGCGATGCCATTAAATACCCCAATGCTGGGGCCTTAGTGCAAGCGTTGGGTATGAGTAATGCTAATTCCCTTCATCCCAATGTTACCCGTGTGGTTACGGACGCTGACTGCGTTTTTTTGCTCTGTTCTGACGGTTTAAGTGATTATGATCGAGTTGATCAATATTGGCATCTGACCATTGCGGAAATTTTAGCTCAAGAACAAGATTTGCCCACCGTCGGGAAAGAACTTATTAATGTGGCGAATCATAAAAATGGCCATGATAATGTGACCATTTCTCTTCTCTACTGTCAAGTTAAGTTCAATGCTGCTGACTTGACTCCCTTATCCATGGGAGATATAGAAACGCTTTTAGAAACGACCAAAGAAGAAACGCAACCCACCCTTGAACCCTCTGATGACCTGCCCTCAGACTTACAACCCACAGCACCCTTTCCCGACCATGAGGCAACCCAAGGGGTCAAAAAGAACAACATCGCTTTAATTGTAGGTATTGTAGGTATCCTTCTGCTGGTTGTCGGCGCAGGATTTTATGGAATGTGGCAACTACTCGAACCCACTCCAACCCCTGTCCCATCCCCCCCTTCGTCCTCTAACCCCTCTTTACCAAAACCTGGGACTGTGATTCAACTGACGGGAAGTCTTTCCTTGTCCGAAACCGCAGAAGGCACTGAACCTTATCCCGATCTGCCGGCTGAAAGTATAGTACAGATTTTGCCCCAGGACAACGGGGAAAAAGGGATCAAGGTTAAAATTTGTCAAATAGCCAGCGAAACACGCCTTGAAGCCTCTTCTTTGAAGGAATTAGAGGGGAAAAATGCTTGGCTCACCACACCAACCCTCTCATCTTCGGTTTATCAAACCTATGAGGGTGAGACATTAGACGGTTGTACTATGGGAGATTAAGGTTAGAAAACAACAGAAACAGCAGCTAAAATTAGATAGAAAGTAATTCTAGAGACTGAGAATTCATCGATGATAAGTGATGAGATTGACGGGGTAAAGTTGTGTTATCATCCTGACCAAAATCAACAGAAATCAAGACATTGACTAACTGTGCATCAATCATTTTGGGATAATTTTGAATAATTTGGGAACAGTTTTCAATGAAGGTTTCTACCCAAGCCTTTAACCATTGTAATTTTGTGGCACTCAATACTGTCTCTAATTCCCCTTTAAAAATGATTTCTGTTGATGCCGTCATTTCAAACTGATCTAACCATGAAAAGAAAGGCCGAGAAGACTCCCAGTATTTTTGGGTCATGGTTTTTCCTAAATAACGACGACTCATGGCTGTCAGATGATTAAAAATTTCTAGAACTTTTTCAAGGGCTATACTTTGATAATTGATTTCTCTTTTTCTTTTGATTTCTGCTATTTTGTTAGAATAATCAGTCGTCTTTTTTTTAATGTCTTTGACCTTCATTAAGGCAGTTTGAGGATTGAAGACGCTATCAAATCTTGTTTGTTGATCATAATAAGCACCCTCTAGTTTCGCTCCACTTAACTTTGCTCCATTTAAGTAAGAGCCATTAAATTTGGCCTCTTGAAAATTAGTTTTGGTTAAATAAGCTCCCGTTAAATAAGCTCCAGAAAAATCAGTTTGATAGCACTTTGCTTTGATTAAATAAATTTTAATTAAAGAAGCCCCTGATACGTTAGCCCCAGTCAAATTGACCCCTGTCAAATCCGCTTCGTTGAGATAGGCATCCCGTAAATCTGCTCCCGTAAAATCCACCTCTCTTAAATTAGCATAGCTCAGATCAACCCCTCGAAAATCCGTATGACTGAGATTAAGTCCTCGTAAATCTCCACGACGTAATTGAAACCCTTGAAAGTTTCTTTGACCCTGTTTATATCTTTCTGTTAGGTCTATGGCCTCTTGACTTTGAAACATTATTGCTCCTTAGTTTTGATTTCTTAGTTCTAGTTTATCTTAAGTAAAATTGGATTTCAAAAATGTTATTAAAATTAATTTTTTAAAGCGATTCACCAGGAATACTTCTCACTATTATAAGGATAGTTTTCAGTAATTTCGCGGATAAATAATTGAGTCAACACCATCAAAACAGAATTAATCCCTAGTAAAAAACTTCCTTGATTATCAACCCCTTTTTAAGAATCGTCAAATAAAAAGATCACCTAGGATTAGTGAGACAGATCAATCCATTGTCTCAAACCCAGTGAGGTTGATGATTTTAAACATTTTTATCGATTAGTCGCAACGGTTAAAGTTAAGATAGTAGGGAATTTATAATAAAAATTGACCAATTGACCTTGATATCTTCAGCAAACTCTGTGGAAACGAAGGGTTTAACCCCCCCATTTGACATTATTATAGTTGGATCAGGAGCAGCCGGCTTGTATGCTGCTCTGTGTTTACCCACTGACTATCGTGTGGGCATCATTACCAAAGATACTTTAAAAACAGGAGCCAGTGATTGGGCGCAAGGGGGCATTGCAGCAGCCATTGCCCCAGAAGACTCCCCTCAATTTCATGAGGAGGACACCCTCAAAGCCGGAGCCGGTTTATGCGATGAGAGTGCCGTTAAATTTTTAGTGGATCATGCCGGTAACGCCATCGAATCCCTGGTGGATATGGGAGTCGCCTTCGATCGCCAAGGGGATAAATTAGCCATGACCTTAGAAGCAGCCCATTCCCATCCCCGTGTGCTACACGCTGCTGATACCACCGGACGGGCGATCGTTAGTACCCTAACGGAAAAAGTGCTGCAACGACCCAACATCGAGATTGTTGCCCAAGCGATCGCCCTACAATTGTGGATCGAGCCACAAGAAAAACGCTGCCAAGGTTTAAGCGTTCTCTATCAAGGAAAAATTCAGTGGGTTCAAGCATCGGCCGTCATTTTAGCCACAGGGGGCGGCGGACAGGTGTATGCCCAAACCACCAATCCGGCTGTCAGTACAGGGGATGGGGTGGCCTTAGCCTGGCGGGCAGGGGCTATCGTCAGAGACTTAGAATTTTTTCAATTTCACCCCACTGCGTTAACGAAACCAGGGTCTCCCCATTTTCTCATCAGTGAAGCCGTCCGAGGGGAAGGGGCCCATCTCGTCGATGCCCAGGGAAGACGCTTTGCCTTTGACTATCATCCCGCAGGGGAGTTAGCCCCAAGAGATGTGGTCAGTCGGGCTATTTTTCATTATTTACAAGCCCAGACAGCCCATCCTACTCCAACCCATGTTGATCTTGATTTACGTCCCATTGAACCTGAGCGAATTCGTCATCGGTTTCCCAATATTATTCGTGTTTGTCAAAAATGGGGCGTGGATGTGTTTAAAGAGCCAATTCCTGTGGCTCCTGCTGCCCATTATTGGATGGGAGGGGTTAAAGTAGATTTGAATAATGCCACTTCCATCGATGGTCTTTATGCCATTGGCGAAACGGCCAGCACAGGAGTTCATGGGGCAAATCGCCTTGCTAGTAATTCTTTGCTAGAGTGTTTAGTGTTTGCGGCTCAATTATCGAAACTCAACGTGACTTCCCCAGTCCCTATGATCAAGACAACAGAGCTTGTGATCGACAATCAACAACAATGGGAGCAAGAAATGCCTCAAATCCGAGAAATCCGTCAAGCTTTACCCCAGTTGATGTGGCAGAGTGCGGGCATTTCCCGCCGTCAAACCGTACTAGAAGAGGCTATCACACAAGTTAGCTTATGGCAAAAACACCTGAAATCCTGTTCTGTTAGTCAACCTATTCTCAATTTACTGCCCGGTCAATCGGTTAAATTGGTAGCACCTACAGCGCAAGCCTATTTACGCCTTTGTTCTGAAACCCTTAATTTGTTGGACGTTGCTTATCTAATGCTCAAGAGTGCCTCGTTTCGTACCGAAAGCCGAGGTGGACATTATCGCCAAGATTATCCTCAAGCTTCTCGAGAATGGCAAAAACATACTCTCGTCTGTGGTGATCGTTGGTGGAAAGGTGAGATTAGTTAAAAGGAACCCTCTTCCTGAGAGTTTAAGCTATTAATAAGACAACTATTAATCCCTGCTTTGAAACTTATATTATGATTTACTATCGTTTTTCTCTATTAATATTAATCTGTTTCTCTTATCTAACTTGCCCTTCCCCAAGTCTGGCTAATTCACGCTTTCCTAGTTTTGATGAAATGGAGAAAAAAGGAACAAGAATTGCTCAAGGTATCAGTAATGATGCTCAACCTGCTCTGTCTTCACCCCCTGCTGATTCTGTCTATGATCAGGCTATGCAAGCTGGCTATAAAGCCACGGAACAAAAAGATTATCAAGCTGCAAAAACACAGTTTCAAAAAGCTCTTCAAGCACGGCCTAATGATATTTATGCCCAACAAGCCCTGCAAAATATTGAAATCTATTTGGCCAAGCAAAGCAACCCCTTTACGAATTTAACCGCCAGTAGCCTCGGTTTATGGATCGGCTTGCTGGTGATTGTGGTGGCGATTGGTGTTGGAATATGGGTATTTTTACGTCGTGGTTCGCAAGATAAATCAGAGTTAGAACAGGAATTATTGCAACCGGATAATTTTGAGAAATTAGAATTAGATTCTGAGGTGGACAAGAATGAAGATTTACAGGAAATCACCACGATCTATCATCAGGAGCATTCTCAAGATAAACGAGAACATAAAGCCTCAGTAATCTCAGAAGACAATAATCAAATCGAATCAGAACCCGCTCCAGAAGTTGTCGTCGAAAAATCCGACTCTGAACCAGTTTTCTCTATTGAAAAAACCACTCGTATTCCTAGTGGGGATTTGATTGCAACCTTGCTCGAGGAATTACAACACACCGATCCTAAAAAACGTCGTCAAGCCATTTGGAAATTAGCCCAAACAGCCGATTCTCGAGCCATGAAGCCCCTAGTGGATCTGATGATTGATACAGATTCTCAAGAACGTAGTCTAATTTTAGAAGCTTTGTCTCAGATTAGCACCAGAACCTTAAAGCCAATGAACCATGCTTTAACCCTTTCGCTACAAGATAAAAATCCTCAAGTTCGTAAAAATGCAATTCGAGATTTGACAAGAATCCATGAGTTAATGTCGCAAATTTATCAACTTCTGTGTCACGCCATTGATGATAGCGATCGCGAGGTTCAAGAGACAGCTAAATGGGCGATCAATCAATTAAATACCCAAATACCTCCCCGTCTCGACCTTCTCACTGGAGAGGGGACTTCAGAAGTAAAAGTTGAACAGTCTTATTCAGATACTATGGATTGACACTCCCGTCGACGGAGTCGAGGGATTCTTCTTTCAACCAGCGAACTTACTATAGTGATTCTCATCAACACAGAAGAGGCTCATCTGTCCAGAAGCGTTTACCCAATCTTCTTGGGCGATTTGCGTATGCCCTACGCTATTCTTACCTTTATTTAAGATATTAATTCCAGCATTATGATCACGATCAAGTCTTGCACCACAGCTACAAATATGAGTTCTAGTTGATAGTGACTTCTTAACTCTTTGACCACAATTACTACAATCTTGGCTAGTGTAATTAGGGTTAACAGCTATCAGCTTTCTATCAAATACCTGACAGAAATACTCTAGCCATTCTCGGAACATTGACCAACTAGCATCGTTGATTGATTTAGCCAATTTTGTCCGAACTAATCCCTTAATATTGAGATTTTCAATCACCACAATATCGTTAGATATTGCCACGCATCTTGCCGTTTTCACGACAAAATCTTTACGCTGGCGACTGACTTTTAAATGTTGTCTAGCTAGTTTAGCTTGTGCTTTTCTACGGTTTGTACTCCCTTTTTTACATTTACTTAGTTTACACTGTAACTTTTTGAGTTTTTTCTCAGACTTTCTAAGAAATCTAGGATTCTCTACTTTTTTGCCTGTTGAGTCAGTATAAAAAGATTCTAAACCTACATCAATTCCCAGATAATTCCCTGTAGAATTACTAGTTTCTACCCTTGTTATGTCAATACAGAATTGAGCATAGTAACCATCAGCCCTTCTGACTAATCGCACTCGTTTAATCTGGTTTTTCTGATAGAAATGTAAATCTCGACTTCCCACTAATTTTAGTTTTCCAATTCCTGTCAAATCAGTTATAGTTAGATACTTTCTATCATCAGAAAGTTTCCAGCCGCAGGTTTTATATTCCACAGAACGAGAAAACTTTTTGAATTTAGGATAGCCTTTCTTACCTGGTTTATTCTGTTTACAATTATCATAAAACCGACTAATACTAGACCATGCTCTTTCGGCTGATGCTTGTCTGGCCATTGAGTTTAACTTATGAACATAAGGATATTCTTCGCTATCAGACAAAACTTTCGTATATTTATTTAACTTATTACGGTTGATTTTGTCTTCTCGGTTGGCATCCATCCATAATCTTAAGCACTTGTTACGGATAAATTGACCAATCCTAATGGCTTCATCAATGGCTGAATATTGATATTTATGGGCTTTGATTTTCAATTCAAAGACAAGCACTTGTTCGACCCCTAAGCTTCATGCTACTCTTGATTATATATCTAACTGTCTTATTTGTAAAGCTGTGAAAACTATATACAAAACTACTCGAAGGGCTGTTTACAATTTAACCGTACATTTAGTTTTGGTGACTAAATATCGAAAAAAAGTCATTAATGCTTCTATGTTAAAACGATTACATGAAGTCTTTTCATCAGTGGCTAATAGTTGGGATGCTGAAGTGTTAGAATTTAATGGAGAAACTCACCATGTTCATTTGCTAATCTGTTATCCTCCCCACAAACTTCTTAGTAGTTTAATTGCTAACATGAAAGCTACTGCTTCAAAAACTATGTGGCGTGAATTTGAAACAGAACTATCTAAAGTTTATTACAAGAGAGTATTTTGGACTGGTTCTTATTTTGTTGCTAGTTGCGGTGGCGTCACTATTGAACAACTCAAACAATATGTGAAATCTCAAGATAGTCCTGATGTTTAAACGATGCTTCGCAGTTAATATATTGGTCAGATTTTCATCCCTTCGATGAAATCGAGGGTCTTCAATCCGACATTTTAGGATAAAGTGCAAAATATGGGGATAAATAATATTAAAATAAAGTAGAGATTGACCAACTTCAATCAACAGACTGGGAATAACTGTCTCAACTGACAAAAGTCAGGATAAAATCTCAGAGCACTATCTGCTCACCCCACAATCTTTCGGGGGTTAGTCTCGTACTGGTTACCATGTTAAAACCTTAGTTGGAATCATGGGTATAAATTCCTGACTCAAAGAGCGGGGATAGTGTGTTATTTTTTGTATTTTTCAGTGGGAACTGTATTTTATGGTAAGCATACAACAACAATATCCTTGGTGGTATGGATGCGTAATGTACGAGATTTATATTCGGAGTTTTTACGACAGTAATGGGGATGGAATTGGGGATTTAAGGGGAATTATCGAAAAACTGGACTACTTAGCTTCCTTACCCATCGATGCCCTCTGGATTACACCGTTCTTTCAATCTCCAATGGAAGATTTTGGTTATGATGTCTCTGATTATTATGCCGTAGATCCTCGTTTTGGTACCCTGGAAGATTTTGAAGAATTGATTGAGCAAGCTCATGCTCGCAACCTAAGAATCGTGATTGATCAGGTGTGGAGTCATACCTCCAGCATTCATCCTTGGTTTATTGAAAGTGCCTCCAGTCGCGATAATTCTAAAGCTGACTGGTATATTTGGTCAGATGGGAAAAATGGTAAAAAACCCAATGAGTGGCTGTCTATTTTCGGTGGAACCGCCTGGAAATGGCATTCTGAGCGACAACAATATTACTTACACAATTTCCTCGAACATCAACCGGATCTTAATTGGCATAATCCTGATGTGGTACGAGAAATTATGAACGTGGCTGAATTTTGGCTAGAAAAAGGGGTGGATGGCTTTCGCTTGGATGCTTGTAACTATTATATGCACGACCCGAGTTTGGTGGATAATCCTCAACGCACGGAAGGAATGCCTGATCCCGATGGAGTATCCCCTCTGAATCCCTATGCCAAATACATTCACCTTCATAATAACAATCAGGTGAAAAATATTAAATCATTACGTCGGATTCGCAAAACCCTTGATAAGTACCCTGATACCATTGCTATGGGAGAAATTGTCGCTGCTGAAGATCCGATGCAACAAACCGTTGAGTATATTCGAGGCGATCGCCGTTTACACACTGCCTATAATAGTGCCTTATTGGTCAACGAGAAATTGACCCCTAAACTGGTAGCCGAATCCATTGAAGATTTATCCTTATATCTGGAAGCGGATGAACAAGAAATGATTTGTTTAACCACCAGTACCCACGATTTTCCTCGCGCCAAATCTCGATGGGAACCAGAAGATAAGTCTTTAATTCCTCAGTTTGAAAAACAGCTAATTGCTCTATTGCCCAGCTTACGAGGATTAGTTTGTTTTTACCAAGGGGAAGAATTAGGGTTAACTGAAACCCAGGTTTCCATTGAGAAAATGAAAGATCCCTATGGCATTTATTTCTATCCTTATTTTGCCGGACGAGATGGTTGTCGAACCCCGATACCTTGGAACCCTCACGATAAGAATTTTGGCTTCAGCGAAAGCGATGAAACTTGGTTAGCGATTGATGAGGATTATCAATCCTTAGCTATTTCCGAACAAGAAGACAAGCCTGATTCGCTGCTCAATTTTTTCCGCTTTTTTGTTAAATGGCGCAATCGACAACCCGCTTTAAAATACGGCTCGATTGAACTGGTGGAAGCCGGTAATGAAATTTTGTCATTTCTACGTCGGACTCCCATGCAAGAATTACTGTGTGTGTTCAATATGAGTGAGCAAACTCGCTCTTATTTAGTCTCGTTTCGTTATGGTAGTCCGATTATTGGTTCTGAAAGTCAGGATTTTCCGACAACTAATCTAGGCAATGGAGAAAGAACCATTGAACTTAAACCCTTTGCTTTTGCTTTCTTTGAACGAGAAGACTAAGCAAAAGGGTTCCAAAAAGAGAACCATTCTTGAGGGGGTCAAGAATGGTTCTCGGGAAATATTAATCCTGGCATCGAGCTATTGTCCCAGTGGGCTACCCCAAAAGTATCGTCGCCGCTGAGGTGTTTCACTGCCGAGTTCGGGATGGAATCGGAGTGGTGCCACCACGCTCAAGACACCAGAAAGGATGTCGAATAATTACCCTCAAGACTGCAGAAAAGAAGTCAACATCAAAAGGTCAAGCCCTCGGTCTGTTAGTACACCTTGGCTTCATCCATTGCTGGACTTCCACCTAGTGCCTATTAACGGGTGGTCTTCCCGTGACCTTACCAGGTTAACCCTGAACAGAGCACTCATCTTGAGGTGGGCTTCCCACTTAGATGCTTTCAGCGGTTATCCGCTCCGCACTTGGCTACCCTGCGTTTACCGTTGGCACGATAACAGGTACACCAGCGGTGCGTCCTTCCCGGTCCTCTCGTACTAAGGAAGGCTCCTCTCAATGCTCTTACGCCTACACCGGATATGGACCGAACTGTCTCACGACGTTCTGAACCCAGCTCACGTACCGCTTTAATGGGCGAACAGCCCAACCCTTGGGACCTACTACAGCCCCAGGCTGCGATGAGCCGACATCGAGGTGCCAAACCTCCCCGTCGATGTGAACTCTTGGGGGAGATCAGCCTGTTATCCCTAGAGTAACTTTTATCCGTTGAGCGACGGCCCTTCCACTCGGTGCCGTCGGATCA
>JASJBX010000110.1 GCA_030066295.1 Crocosphaera sp. | reverse complement strand
TAATTGAACTTCATAGACCTATTCCAGAAGGTTTTGTAATCAAACAAGTCAGGGTATTATCAAGGGCTAGAGGGACAAAATGGTACGTTGTAATAACTGTTCAATCTAATGTCGAAGTCCCCAATCCTTTACCGAAAGGTAGAGGACTTGCCATAGACATTGGGCTTGAGAATTTTCTCACTACCAGCGACAATTTCACAGTTAAACCTTCTAAGTTTTTCAGAGATTTACAAAGTCGGTTGAAAGAACTACAAAGTAAAACATCTCGAAAAAAGAAAGGGTCTAAAAACTGGGAAAAAGCACAAGTCAAAGTGGCTAAACTTCATCATAAAATAGCCAATTCTCGTAAGAACTTTCACTTTCAAGTTGCTCATCAATTGTGTGACCAAGGTGACATGATTTTTGTCGAAGACATTGATTTTCGAGTGTCAGCTAAAGGCTTCCTTGGTAAGTCAATGCTTGATGGTGGGTTTGGTCAGTTCAGAACAATATTAAAGTGGGTTTGTTGGAAACGAGACAAGTTTTTTGCTCAAGTTGACCACAAATACAGTAGTCAAATTTGTCCTAATTGCGGGACTCACACAGGTAAAAAACCGTTATCTCAACGCCAACATATTTGTCCTGAATGTAATTATCAAACCACAAGAGATCATGCAGCTGCTGAAGTTCTTTTGCAACGAGGATTGGACTCAGTTCAAGAAGTACGCATGGACGATGCGGAAAGGAAACTGCCTAGTAATGGCGATCTGTCGGGGTCAGTCTGCGACTGGCTAGATAAGTGCCGATCTAGGAATACTCAAGAGCGATCTTGAGAAGCCTACACTGTACGCCTTGCGTCAGTGTAGGAGTACGTCACATAGCAGTGTTGAGCCAACTTAAAATCAATTCATTAACTTGTTGGGGTTTTTCGTCATGGGGACAATGGCCGGCTTTTTCGATAGGATAAAAGGTGGTATTTTCTCCGTTTTTTGCTCGTTCTTGATACATTTTTGACCCAGTGATGGGAGTCCAAGGATCATCGCTTCCCCATAACACTAACAAGGGTTGATCAATGTTAGGTAATAAACTGCTAGGATGGGGTCCAGGGGGGGCTGTTAATACTGATGCAAAGACTTGCTGGGCCCCAGGATCACAAGAGGGTTGATAGAGGATGTCCACTAATTCATCCGTCACTGCACTGCGATCGCAATACACTTGATAGAGGGTACGACGAATACGATGTCTTTGACGAATGCGGTTAAAAAGGAACGGACCAGTCACAGAAGAGTTGACTAATTTAGTAAAGGTTCCCATAATCAACCGTAGGGGAAAATTTAACTCATCGGGGCGATGATTTAACCCTCCTGCACAATTAATTAACACACCCCCTTTACTAATTTGGGGATAATCGGCCAAAATCATTAAGGTTAGTAGACCACCGATGGAGTTGCCCACAAAAACAGTCGGTTCCTGAATATGATCTTGCCAAAAATCTTTAATTAAATCCCGCCATAATTCCACGCTATAATTTAATTGAGGTTTATCAGACCCCCCAAACCCCAATAAATCTAGGGCATAAATGCGATAATTTTCTTGGGCTAAATGGGGAATATTTTTACGCCAATGACCAATGGATGCACCAAACCCGTGAATCAATAATAAGGGTTGTCCTTGTCCTTGAACGGTGTATTTGATGCGGTGGCCTTGCCAATGCCAATAATAGGTTTCTAACGCTTGAGAGGATGGGGTTTCTGTCGTTATCATGAGCGGATTCTTAAAAAGTTATAAAAGGTTAGAGTTTTACCTATAATATAACTTATTCCGACCATAACAGTCTTAAAATATCCATAAATTTTTTAAATGCTTAACCAAGCTGATAAGTCCCTTTCTAACAGGTCTTGGAGTTTAAGAATATCATCACGATAAAGATTTAAAAGAAGTTCTTTCTCTTCATCCAACGAATCGATTTCATTTTTTGATTTGGAGTTAAGAGATATCAAAAAAGAACGAAGTTGTTGCCTTTTTTCTTCTGACAAAATAGGTTTAAGTAAGGTAGCTGATAGGGAACGGATGGGATTTTTTTTAACTAATAGTTTATTAATATCTTCATTTTTTGGAACTTGTGCCACCTGAGATTTTTGAGACGTATTTGCTTCAAAATAAGGGTTGACTCCGATGATTTTGTAGATTTCCTGGAGGAATTTTTGTGAATCTTTGCGGAGATCATCGTACAATAAAATCGAAACTTGTTCCCGACTAAATTCTTCAAAATAATGTTTTACTTGCTGATAATAATAACCTTTCAAGATCACAAAAGATTTATGGGCTTTATGTTGTATTTGTTCCTTTAATGGTGTTTTAGATTGACCTTCTCTAACGTGCATTAAATAGTCAGAAATTGCACGATCCACTGGATTTCTTAAAATAGCGATTAATTTAGTATTGGGAACATAACGTTTAATGAGTTGTATCGATGTGTGATGATGAAAAAGATAATTAGGAGAAATTTCTCCAATGGCGATCTCGTTGGTAACCCCTTTAAACTGATCCTTATACTGTTCAAATGTTACAATTTTTTTTTCTTTATAGCGATGGCCTTGTTCAATCAATATTGGCCAGTCTTTTTCGAGAAAATTTGTTTCTTTAACAGGACTTAAATAAACTTCAGGATGTTGTTTTAGATAGTTATAAACTGATGTTGTCCCTGCTTTTTGAACCCCAAAAATTATAAAGTTAGGTAAATGAACAGTTGAATGATCCATTGTTAGAATAATTTAAAAGACTTGATGAATAAAATAACTAAATATTTTTTATTTTGATGTTTTGTGGTGGGCAATAGTTGAGTCTAGTATAATAACCTAAGATAATCGTCTAGTTTGCCCACCCTGTCTACTATTTGTCACTCAATAACTAGACTTTATTTAAGTTAATTCCTGCTTCTTTAGCCATTGCATTTAATCCTTTCTTTTCTAGGGTTTTAATCGCTTTGGTGGATAGACGTAATTTAACCCAACGGTTCCCTTCAGACCACCATACCCGTTTCCATTGTAAGTTAGCTTCTTGTAATTTTTTGGTGCGACGGTGAGAGTGAGAGACAGCAAAAGCATTATTGGCTTTTTTGCCAGTTAGTTGACATTTACGAGACATTCTTAACCTCCTGGTTTATGCAACAGAGTCCGATCTTCAATCGTAGCAAACTCTGGAAAGGTTTTCTGCTATTGGCAATCATATCAGATCACGATAGCGGTCAACACCGAGCAAAATCTCAGTGTTGACCCCTAAAAGATAACAAAAGAAAAATAATCCTACTTATTAGGTTGAGGGGTCATGCGTAAATAAGGTTTAACTTCTGTGACTCCTTTGGGAAACTTCTGTTTGGCTTCTTCTGTGGGAATGGAGGGAACCACCACACAATCATCTCCATCTTTCCAGTTAGCAGGAGTCGCTACTTGATGGTAATCGGTTAATTGTAAAGAATCAATCACCCGTAAAATTTCATCAAAATTACGTCCGGTACTGGCAGGATAGGTTAAACTAAGACGTAATTTTTTGTTAGGGTCAATAATAAAAACAGAACGAACCGTCAGATTATTGAGGGAGTTGGGGTGAATCATCCCGTATAGGTCCGCAACTTTGCGATCGGGATCAGCAATAATAGGATAGTTAACGGTGGTGTTTTGGGTTTCGTTAATATCGTTAATCCAACCTTTATGGGAGTCCACACTATCCACACTCAACGCGAGAACTTTAACGTTACGGTTGTCAAACTCTGATTTAAGACTAGCTACAGTGCCGAGTTCTGTGGTGCAAACCGGTGTATAATCAGCAGGATGGGAAAAAAGAACCACCCAACTGTCTCCAGCCCATTCATGAAATGAGATGCTTCCTTCGCTGGTTTCTTGGGTAAAGTCGGGTACGGTGTCACCGAGTTGAAGAGCCATATTTCGTAACTTCCTATACAATTTCAAAGGAGTATTTTTATTACTATCATAGGAATTTAAAAAGATACGTTAATTTTATATATTTATAACAATTGTCAATCGTTGGCGAACTGTTACTATTTAATACAACAAAGATAATAGAGCCACATATCACTGCAACTTATCCTATCATCATTTGTCTTAAGTTCTAAGCCAGTTTTCCACGAATAAACCTTAATATCTTTAAACAAGGGTTCTAGTTGTTTAATTTGTTCTGAGGCGCGAACATAATAAGTTTGTAGGCGAAAATTATGGGATTCATCCCGAAGAATAGCATAATTATTTTCTTTAATCGTTTGATAAGTTAGAGAAGCATTAAATCCTCGTAAAAAAGCAAACATGATCAAGTTCACATAGGTTTTAAACGGGTTTAAACTCAGATGATGCTGCCAGTCAAACTGTTTTTCTATAGCTTGAAGATTATGACTCGAAAAAAAGAAATACCCTCCAGATTTACCAATTCTACTGATTTCTTGTAAGACTTTTAATCTATCTTTATGGGAAATATAGTCAATACCATTAAAACTAAATAAAATAAAATCAAAACAATTATCTTCAAATTGACTTAAATTTCGAGCATCTCCTACCATGAATTGGATCGATGGGTAAGACCGAGTAAATTTCTCTTGACAAGCTTGGATCATTTTCCCAGAATAATCAACCCCAATATAGTCCCTAACCAAAGGAAAAAAATGGGGTGTGGTTCGACCACCTCCTACTCCTAAATCAAGCATTTTCATAGTAGGTAATTCATGTTTAAATAGTTGAATAATTGTTTCTTCTGCTGGTTGTAACTGTTGTAAATATTGATAATAATTAACCACATCTGAAGTGGAATAGGTCGTAAGATTTTTATCGTTAATCATATTTTTTTATCTTGATCTAGACAACAACAGAATTCTAACTTTCACCTGCTAAAATCGTGATGTTACCACAGAATCAGTCATTTAAGTGACAAAAAATCAATAAAGTGGGGTGAGGATGAAAACATGAAACGACTAAAAAGCCTTTTATGGGGACTGCTTGCGTCTCAAACCGTAGGAATAGCGGTGGATGCCAATGATCTCGAATATTGGGACTTTGATGTTAGACAAAACCGTGTGGAAATCGTCACAGAAGAAGGGGTTCGGCCCAAAGCTTCCATGATTGCTAACCCCACCCGTCTCATTATTGATTTACCTGGGGTGAACTTAGGAAAACCAAAAATCTCGCAAGATCAAATTACCGGTTACGTCAAAGAAGTCAGAGTCGGCCAGTTTACTCCTTATACCACTCGTATTGTAGTGGAATTAGACCAACAATATTCCATGCGGCCTTGGGAAGTTAAAGTGCGTAGTTTAGCGGATAACCGTTGGTATGTACAGTTATCGGACTTTCAACCCCATTCCGTTTATTCGTTACCCCCAGAAGAGGAACCGGTCGCTATTGTTGTCCCCTTACCCAACCCCAGTAGTCCCGTGTATCGAAGAGGGGGACGTTATACGGTGGTGATCGATCCGGGCCACGGAGGAAGAGATCCTGGGGCGATCGGATTGGGAGGATTGCAGGAAAAACGGGTGGTTTTGTCTATTTCGGCAGAAGTTGCCAAAATTTTAAAACAAAGGGGGTTTAACGTGGTTATGACCCGTTCTGGAGACTCGTTTGTATCCTTGAGGGGACGAGTTCAACGGGCTGAAAATAGTAACGCCAATGTGTTTGTTAGCATCCATGCTAATGCAGTAGGAGGTAATCAATCTCAGGTCAATGGGATGGAAACTTATTATTTTTCGTCTGGTTATCGTCTTGCTTTGTCCATTCATCGTAACATTTTACGCAGGGTGAGTGTCTCGAAAAACCGAGGGGTGAAAAAAGCGCGGTTTTATGTGTTACGGAAAACGTCCATGCCGGCGGCCTTGGTTGAGGTCGGTTTTGTCACCGGAAGAACGGATAATCGTAATTTAAACAGTGCTAGTTATCGTAAAAAAATGGCTGAGGCGATCGCGAATGGGATTACAGAGTATTTAAGATAAAATGTCAAAAACACACCATCTTAAGAGATTGCAATGGTACAAGCAGGATCTAAACCACTAACATTAGCAGAATTTTTGGAACTGCCAGAAACGAAACCTGCTAGTGAATATATCGACGGAAATATTATTCAAAAACCCATGCCAAAAGGTCGTCATAGTCGCTTGCAAGGAAAACTCTGTTCCACCATCAATCAGGTGGCAGAAGATGCTAAGATTGCCTACGCTTTTCCAGAATTAAGATGCAGTTTTGGGGGTCGTTCTATTGTTCCCGACATCGCTATTTTTCAATGGGAACGTATACCATTCACCCCAGAAGGTGGTGTGCCAGATAATTTTGATTTAGCACCAGATTGGACCATTGAAATTCTTTCCCCAGATCAACGCCCGAATAAAGTCTTGGCTAATATTCTCCATTGTCTAGAATACGGTTGTCATCTCGGTTGGTTCATTGACCCAGATGATCTGAGTATTTTGTTTTTGCGGCCACAGCAACAGCCGAGTCTTGCTCAGAAGAATCAAGTTCTTCCTGTCTATCCTCACTTAGATTTAGAACTGACGGTTTCGCAAGTTTTTGGTTGGTTGAACATGAATTAAGCACTATCAGGAAAAAGTATTAAGTTTAATAACAAAGTGCTATCATTTCAGTTGCACTATACTAATGTACTAACGTACAAGATATTGTCTTTGTTAACCAGAAGGGTAAGAAAATGGCAAAAATCCCTACTATGTCAGCCCTCTATAAAAAACTGGCTACATTAGGATTCAATAAAAAATATATCCGAGAATATGGTTTACCCAGTTGGTGGGATGATGAACTTAATGAGAAACCTTTGGCTGTGTTAGAAGGGGCTGGTTACATAGCTGATAATTTGAATGTAGACTTAAAATCCTTATTAATTCCTGAAGAAGAGGTTAAATTTAATCCTTTACCTGATACTAAATTTAAACAGCATAATACTAAAAATAAAGAACATCCTTATCTTGCTCAAACATTGGCTAGTCGGGTAGCTGAATTAATTTCCTATGGAACTAATATTGAATATAAGAACCTACCTAATAATGCTCAAACTATCAGAGAGGAAATTTTAAGTAATCATAAGACAGTTAATTTAGAATCTCTTTTAGATTACTGTTGGAGTAAAGGAATAGCAGTGGGATATGTAAATAATTTTCCTAAGCAGACTAAGAATTTTGCTGGGTTTATTCAATGGCAAAAAAATTGTCCTGTAATTATTTTAAGTTCAAACCATAAACATAGGGCTAAATTCACTTTTTACTTAGCCCATGAATTAGGGCATTTAGCATTAGGACATTTAAGAGAAGGCATTTTAATTGATGAAAGTCTTGAATTTAATTCAAACGATGATGAAGAAAAAGAAGCTAATGAATTTGCTGTTCACTTATTATTAAATAAGTATGATAACTACTTAGGAAAAAACAAGTTTCAAAATGCTAAAAATTTAGCTCAATACGTCATAAACTTTGTCATTCCTAAACTTTCCAATATCGAACCAGATGCAGTTATCCTTAACTATGGATGGCACAATAAAAATTGTTTTCGCCAAGCTATGGCTGCTTTAAAAATCCTTAAAGTATCAACAGATGGACAAACACTTATTAATGAATATTTAGCAGATAAGTTAGACTGGGATCAGTTTAGTGATGAAAACTATGAATATTTAGAAAGAGCTTTAGGAGTTTAAAATTGCCAGGTAATTTTTACTGTTTGGATAATGACATTATTCTTAAACTTGCTACTTATGACCTTTTCAAGAATACCCTTCAATCCCTTGATATTGAAGAAAATAAGCTTAAAATTCTTGATACTTTTAAATATAAGTTTGATCAACCAATTAAACGTAAGAGAAGAAAGAAAGCTAATAATAGTGAAAAACATGATATACAAAAAGCTTTAGAAATAACTAAAAATTATCAAATAATTTCAGACAAAAATTTTAGTAATTTTGAGTTAGATATTTATACTAAATTAACAAACTATAGTAAAATAACTCAGGATAAAAACAATGAAATTCATCCAGGAGAAGCAAAGTTAATTAGTTATGTTTATTATCTTAATCAACAGGAAAATGATAATTATTTATTAACAGGGGATAAAAATTGTTTAAGAGCATTAAGTAATTCAGGAATGACTGATATTATCGAACTTCTTAAAGGTAAAATCTGGTGTTTAGAACAATTGATATTAAAGAATATTGAACAATTTGGCTTTGACTTAATTCAATCTAAAATTTACCACAAAAAAGATTGTGATACGAACTTAAAATTAATCTTTGGTTATAGTCAATCAGCTTCAGAAAATGAAGTTAAAGACAGTTTAAATAGTGAAATTATAAGATTACAAAAAGAAACTAAAAACCTGCTTTATCCTTATCCCCATTATTAAGCAGTTAAGTGAAGGGAGTGTCAAAAAATAACAAAGGCGATCGCTCATGATCTTACAGAATATTTACGACAAATTTTAATTTTACTCTATTTCTTGAGAACCATTAACTAAAGTTAACAGGGGTCCAGTTTGCTCTGTTCCCTTAACACTTAAATCACTGTGACATAAAATTACCTTATCCTTTACTCTCCCTAATAAATCCCTCAAAATGCGCTCTAAACGCGCTTGATCCGCTTCAATTTCATCATCAGGGGTTAGACACCGTCCTGACCATTCCCGCAGGAATAAAGGGGCGCAAAATAGCACTGAAGCCCCACCTTTTTCCCATAAATTTGATGAAATATCTAGCCAAAATTGCCAGGAATGAGACTGTCTTAAAGAGCGATACTGAAAGATAGTAGCTAACGTAACATAACTCGGTTTTTTTCCTAAGTAATATAGGGGGCGAGGATTAGCGGTAATCGTTCCCCGTCGTAATAGTTGAATAAACTGAATTAAAGTTTCTTTGAGGAGTTTGGGGTTAGCATCATATTGTCGTAAACGGCGATCAATTTCCCAAAAATGTTGAGTGGTTTCTGTTAATTCTCTTAAAGCTGATAATTGTTGATAAGATAATTGATAATTGACTTCTATTAATTTTTTAATCGCTTTATCTAATACTTTCATGGGGCTGGCATTTTTATCTTCTTGGACTTGATTTTGTGTTTCTTTTATCCAATTAACGAGATGATTATAAGCCTCAGTTGCTTCATGACCAATTCTATCCCAACGAGGATAGGTTTCTATGGGAAAAAATTGACAATTTTCTCGTTGAAATTCATAACAACTATCGGCAATTAAACCGGCTCTTACGGGATCAATAGCTGCTTTATTTTGAGTTGAATTATAACTTAAAACTGTGAGCATTTGAGCAATATCATCCCCTGAAAATAATCTTCCTAAACCTGGATAAATGAATCCTAATAAAGTCAATAAAGCTTTAACCAACGGAAAACTAATTAAGGGACGTTGTTCATTTAACGGTTGAATGGGAATATGGGCAGCCGATAAAATTTCAATCAAGGTGTAACGAGCAATTTCGTCCAATCCAGGGGCAATAATCGCCACATCTTCTGGATTAAGTTGTTTATTTTTGATAGTTTCAACGATAGAATTAGCCGTTTTTCGTAATAATTCAGCACGAGAAATAGTTTGGATTGATGTAAAACAATCTGGTAAGGATTCCACCGCCAAAGGATTAGTGGCTAATTGGACAATTAATTCACCATAATCACTCTGAATTCTCGGATAGTTTGATAATATTGTTTCCTGACAATGGGAGGATAAATGATATAAATATTGAGGATCAGCATTTAAGCCTAAACGAACTTGTCCATCCGGATTATAAGTAAATACACCAAACCGATCATGATATAAAAACAACTGAAATAAATCTTTAGTAATAGCGGGATAATCATCCACATCATCGGCGAAAATTCCTTGATAACGACTGAGCAAATGGCCTTGATATTGAGAATTGGGTAATAAATATCGCCAATAAAGAGTATAGATTAAGCCATAGGTTAATAATCCCCGATTTAAACACCATTGTTGCCATTCTAAAATGAGATCCCCCCGTAATTTACCGATAGCAGTCCCCATCATTTCTAAATTGTTGAACTGTTCTAAAATATACCCCCCTTCCCCTAAACCCTGTTCTAGAATATAGGGGATATGCTCCACCATCACCCCACTTGCACCCGCTAACTGTAGCAAATCCAGGGTTTGACGAACAAAGCGAAACTCGCTATTTCCCGTCAAAGTCCCTAAAAATTGGTCGAGGTCAGAGTTACCTTCATCAGTCCGATGGCACCGCCATAACTGAGTTGCCAGAAATTGTTCGGTTTCGGGACGTAGCAGTAGGGGAAACTGGGCTTTCAAAGAAAGTTCCTCGAACAGTAAAGGCCAAAACAGTTTGATTTCATCTCTCATCCATCCTATGGGGGTTTTACAGTGAATGGGGTAACTGCCATTAACAGCTAAAGAAAGGCGATCGGCTAAATCACGACGATTATCGTCATTAGCTGAGAAAACTAACACAGATGAGGCCAGATTTTGGGTGACAGATTCAACAGAGGAGGCAGTTTTGTCTTGATGTTTATCATCAACCCAATAGCAAAATTCTTGAATCAACGTGGTGGTTTTTCCGGTTCGGGTGGTTCCTTCAATCCACAGAGAGGTTCGCTTCACGGACAGTCCTCGATAATTGTTTGGTAATGGTTTCTTGTGGGTTCTTGGTTGATTTTATTTTTTATTGGTTGCAGGTAAGTCAAAGTTATTATGAAATTTAAGTCCTTGATTAAAAAGACTTCTAACTGGTTAACAGCTACCCCCCAACGCTCCTTAGATAACGCTTATAAAGCAGCTTTAAAGATAAAGGAAATTGAAGATAATCATTTTGGTGGCAAAAAAGTATCACGGGAAAATGCTGACTATGGTGATAGTGTTATCGCTTATTTTAAGACAGAAGTCAATGGCTATTTACAAAAGATTAATATGGGATTAGGTGTGTTTAAGACCAGTCGCCTCTTCCTAAACATTTCCAATATACAAGAATCTTCTCAAGAGAGCAAAACTGAACGAGAATTACAAAAAAATGCCACAACGGCTGCTATTATTTTTGAGAAATTAGAGTTTATTGATCAAGTGAGTGCTAAATATCAATCTAGATATACAGAAGAGATTGATAGTCCTTCTCTCGTCTTGGCAAAACCCTCTTTAAACGAGAAACAAGATGAACTGTTGAATAATCAAGAAAATCTCAAAAAGTCTGGCCAACCTTCTCAGAAAATTGCTAAAAATCCCCGCTCTCCCAATAATGATAGTCGTTTAGAATCTGCTTCTCAAAAAACAGGGGTTTTACCTCGCTCTTTTATTAATACACTTAATAAAATTAAACAAGAAATTGATCCAAAGTCAGGAGATAGTGAAGAACAAGTTCTTAATAAATACCGAAAATCTCGGTTAAGAACAGCCTTATCTATTAAGTTTATTTTATTGTTAATTATTGTCCCTTTGTTAACCCACCAATTAACAAAAACTTTTTTATTAACCCCGATTATTAATCAATATTTCCAAAATCATGAGCAAGTTGTTTTTATTAATAAAGATTTAGAAGAAGAAGCCTTTAGAGAATTAAGTCATTATGAAGAAATCCTCAAATTCCAGGGATTAATTGGTTTAAGAGAATCCTTAACCGAGGAAGAGGTTGAAGATAAAGTCAGACAAAAAGCACAAGAAATAACCAAAACCTATCGCGCTCAAGGAATTGACTCTATTGGTAATGTTTTTGCTGATTTATTTTCAGTCATGGCTTTTGCGATTGTCATTGTGAGTAGTCGCAAGGAAATCGAAGTGCTTAAGTCTTTCTTGGATGAAATTTTATACGGTTTAAGTGATCCAGCGAAAGCGTTTTTGATTATTTTGTTTACTGATATGTTTGTGGGGTTCCACTCTCCCCATGGTTGGGAGGTAATTCTAGAAGGAATTGCTCGTCATTTTGGCTTACCAGAAAACCAGGAATTTAACTTCCTCTTCATTGCTACGTTTCCAGTTATTTTAGACACAGTTCTTAAATATTGGATCTTCCGTTATCTCAATCGTATTTCTCCCTCTGCAGTGGCTACCTATAAGAATATGAACGAGTAAGTTGAACTCATATCTTGCACCTTCGATAAAATCAGCTAGTTTAGAGAGGGAATAGGGAATGGGGAATGGGAAATGGGATTGATTTTGACTCTAACTGCTTGCTCATTGATTTCATTTGTTTGATTGTTGAGTTTTTCTGTACTGGTGCAAGATGTCAGTTAAAGAAGAGTGTAGGGAGTGACAGGGTGATAGGGTGTGGGGTAGCTGGCCTTTGTCTCCCCTAGTCTCCCTCTGCTTCCCCTGCTCTCCCCTCTCCATTCCCCATCGAAAGATCAATTCTTTTTTTTAATTGTCATCAATACAGAACCACTGATAACAAAGATTCCCATTAAACTTGAGGGTTCCGGAACCCCTGGGGCAGCAGGAGGCGTGATAACCTCTCTACCAATAAATTGAAACTCAGCATAGGAGGGGGTGGCGAGGATTGGGTTAGTTCTGAGGGTATCTAAAACCCAGGGATTTTCAGGATCGCCATCATTATTGGTCCCTTGACGAGAGGTAATTAAGCCATCGCTCTCATTATAATTGAGGGGAACTCGATAGAAGTTGTTGATAGTTGGTTCGGCAGGAAAAGGGGGGAAAACCAAGTCTCCAACCACGTCAAAGGGAACGGGATCAAGCTCATTGATAGCTTGATTAATACTCATGATAGCTAGAGCGGCCTGCACTGGATTTCCCCAAAAACATAAACCGTTATCGCAAGAACCCACAAAATCGGGCTGAGTTGGATCGGCAAAAATTAGATCAAATCGACCGGGTGGAAAAACAACATTATAAGAGTCAATAATTTGAGTTTCATTTTCTTCGAGTTCTTCTGGTGTTTTTTCACAAATGTCAGGACTACTAATACAGATTTTAAGGTCATCAATACTGACAACATTATTGTCGTCATCAAGATTAACTACCGTTGCAGCTTCAACGGAAGCAATCACAGCAAAGCTAAGGGATGCCAACATCCCAGGAATAATTTGCTTAAGTTTTAGCATTATTTTTGAACGAATAATTCATCAATACTTGTCCTTTTCTTATAGCATTTCCTTTTAGTTCAGCCCCTTAGATAGCTGATTTATTTTATATTTTAATTCTTCAATAAATCAACGTAAAGCTATTAGTAAACCTTCTATAAATAACTAAACTTTTTACTATTAAAAACAACAAAAAACGCAATCATAAGTAACATGAATATAAATTTCTTGATAATAGCTACAACAATATTTATTAACTGTCTATAAATTGCATTATTTAGTTACTTTCATTTAAACAGCGTAATAAGTTGTTAAATGTTATTCTCTTAAATGTCGATAAATAAGGCACAAGGGGCAATGGTAAAGGATTTGAGCCTTTGTTACATCGCTTCATAGTCTGCTGCTTCCCACTTCATCGATGAGGCTATGGTAAGAGTCCGGAAAATTTAAGCTTCCTCTCCCCCTCCTCAATGATCAACCAGAAATCCTTTGTCCGTGGTACTTTTATTTGTCTTTTTACCGGTATATTATTCCCACAGACATCGGAAGCGGTGTTAAGGGATAATTTTCCTGTTCAGATGTTTGCTAAAATTTTGATAGGATAAGGATACTATTTTGTCTTTAACGTCAAATCTATGCCTAGAACCCAACGTAATGATAATTTTATCGATAAAAGCTTTACTGTGATGGCAGATATCATCCTCAAAATTCTGCCCGCTAACAAAAAGGCTAAAGAAGCTTTTGTTTATTATCGAGATGGGATGTCAGCCCAAGCAGACGGCGAATACGCTGAAGCCTTAGATAACTATTATGAAGCCCTTGAGTTAGAAGAGGATGCCAACGACCGCAGTTATATTCTTTATAATATTGGCATTATCCACGCCAGTAACGGCGAACACGAAAAAGCTCTCAACTATTACCAAGAAGCGGTGGACTTAAACCCGCAAATGCCCTCAGCGTTGAATAATATTGCCGTTATTTACCATTATCAAGGGGAAAAAGCTAAGTCCGAAGGCAATGAAAACGAAGCCGAAGCCCTCTTTGATAAAGCAGCCGAATACTGGAAACAGGCCATCCGTCTGGCACCGAATAACTACATTGAAGCCCAAAATTGGCTGAAAATTACGGGACGCTCAGAAATGGATGTCTTTTTCTAAACTCGATTACAGGAACCTTTATTCATGTTAGATCGCCAACAAGTCCAGAAGATCGCTCATTTAGCTCGTTTAGAAATTACCCCCACCGAAGAAGAACAATTTGCTGGTCAACTTAGTGACATTCTCGACTATTTTGAACAACTAAGCGAATTAGATACGGAAAATGTTCCCCCTACCACCCGCGCCATAGAATTAAGTAATATCACCCGTGGAGATACTTTTGAACTGTATGGGGACCGTTCCGCTTTGTTAGAACAAGCCCCCAACCCAGAAGGGGACTTTTTCAGAGTTCCCCAAATTCTGAACACCGATGAAGAGTAATCACGGCTGACAAATTTTATGTTATGCTGATAGATGACTCGGACCTACGCGATTACAACGCCCAAACTTTGTCAGGACCGGAAGGTAGCAGCAATACGGGATGCTTGTGATAGGCGTGGACTCCGAGTCTTTTTAGTGACGTTCTCCCACGTTAACATTCGTATAACGGTAGACCCCTTGCGACATTAGGATAAAAATTTTTAAACGCTTTTTTATTATAAAGACTGTATATCATATTATGAAACATTTGTCAAGTAGGTTAGGCAATGACCCATGAGGAAATAGACCACTAGCATCGCAGCAGCCGCCAGGGCGACTAAAGTTCCCGCCAACATCAGGGAAAACTCTTGGTGTTCAATGGCCTCCTGCATCAAGTGCAAAGACCAAGCAACTAAGGCAACGTCGAATATTAGAATAGGTATCAACATATTTTAAAAAATGTTAACTTTTCTTTCTATTCTAATACACAATTCTTAGCTAACCATCAACCGAGCTGAAAATTAAGCTTTTCTCAAGGTGTCATCCTTGTTACTGCGGACAGGAATTTGGCGATCGCGGAGGTGATTTTTTACTTCAGCAATGGTTAATTGACCATAATGGAGCAAAGATGCCAACAAAGCAGCTTCTGCCTTACCCTCAGTCAATGCTTCATAAATATGCTCGCAATTACCAGCACCACCTGAAGCAATCACTGGGATTTCCACTTGTTCAGCAATGGTACGGGTTAATTCTAAATCATAACCCGCCTGGGTTCCATCTGCGTCCATACTGGTAACTAACAGTTCCCCCGCCCCTCTTTTTTCCATTTCTAAAGCCCATTTTACCGCGTCTAACCCCGTATTTTCCCTTCCTCCTCGAACATATACATCCCAACCGCGGTTATTGGGGTCATTACGGCTTTTTGCGTCAATTGCCACCACAATGCACTGTTTTCCAAACCGATCGCTGGCCTGACTAATAAAGCCAGGATCTCTCACTGCAGATGAGTTGACACTCACTTTATCTGCCCCTGCCCTTAACAAAAGTTTAATCTGTTCCAAGGTTGAGATTCCACCCCCCACCGTCAAGGGGATAAAAACTACCTCAGCCGTGCGGTAAACCACATCAATAATGGTATCCCGTTGTTCATGGGTGGCTGTAATGTCTAAAAAGACTAACTCATCAGCCCCCGCATCATTGTACACCTTGGCCAGTTCCACCGGATCACCGGCATCTTGCAGATCAACAAAATTGACTCCTTTGACCACACGGCCTGCATTAACATCTAAACAGGGTAAGATTCTTTTGGCTAACATTGATTAGGTTTTTTGGTTATCACTATCACTTTAGTTTATGGTGACATAATTTTATGATACTCAGTGAAAAAATTTGGATTAATTTTACGTTTAATTCCTTAAGAATGAGCCTTTTTTTTCTGTTTTTTGTGTTTTGACTCAGACAACAAAAAAGAGTCTCCTGGATGGACTAAAAAGCGATTACGAACTGCTTCCCTTCCTAACAACATCCGAAACCCCATAACATCCCTATTGGTTAGGGTTAATTCAATATTCCAGACTTGTCTGCCTATTTCTACAGGGGTTAAGATAACGGGCCGATATTGTTTATGGCCGCCTGAGTCTTTAACGTTGCGCCATTCTAATAATTTCGCTTCACAATCAACCGTAGTTTCTTTATCTTTTTGATAGGGATGGACTTGAAAATGGATCATTTTTTGACCCTCTTTTTCCACCTCTTTGATATGAAAAGCGTGTAAGGCCGATGATCTTGCTCCTGTATCTATTTTAGCTTTAATTTCTTTAATGCCTAATTCGGGTAAGTCTAACCATTCTCTCCATCCAATAATTCCGAAAGATTCATGATCTTTTTTGGGGTGTTGGTGTTCCATAAAACCTTTAGATTAATGAGCATTCTTATTTTAGAGTACAATATCTTATCAACCGAGGGAAGTCGTAATTGTCAACAATAATAATCATTAGCTTTACTCTTGGGGTATAAATAGCTATAATAACGACTAATAAAACTTTTTAAACACAAGAAATATTATCTTAATAAAAAAATGACAAAAATTTTTGATTTTTTCCAAGAAACCAAGGTTTTAGGAGTTAGTGACAATAACCTTGTTCCTGTTTTAACCAATTGTCAATCCTATTCTCGTTTGTTAATCATTCTTTGGTCACAATTAGGGGATTTTGACACTCTAGAATATGCTTGGTGGTTAAACAAACAATCCTCAAAAATTATGGCTAATAATATAACAGTAAAAGCCATTGGTATCGGCGATCGCGAATCAGGATTAAAATTTTGCGACTATACTAATTTTCCTCAAGAAAACTTATTCGTTGATCCTGATGGAATTATTCACAAAAAATTAGACTTGTATGAAGGGTTATCTTGGAATATTCCTGGATTAAATGATAGTCAAAATGCTTGGGTAAATTTAATGTTAATGTGTGCAGGTATTGGCAGCAAAGGAACCTTAAAAGAAGTATTAAGAGGATATACAGGGGATAAAAAAGCACCTCAACTAATTGACAATGAAGAGGTGGTTGACACGAATCTTTTACCACCCCTAAAAGGTTCATTTTTTAACCTAGCAGGAGGCAAAGAATTCCAGCGGCCTTTTGAGTTAGCAACCTTAAGATTACGGAATATGACCGAAGTCTTAAGTAACTGGAAAACTTATGTTCCCAATGCTGCTTATTTAACCCAACGAGGAGCAACATTTTTGTTTGATCAACAAGGCAATTTATTATATGAACATCGAGATCAAGCAATTCTTGGTTTTGCTGAAAATATGAGTAATCCTTTATCTTTTTTATCTCTTAATTCCTAATCTATAAAAACCGTAGGGTGGGCAAAATAGAGACCTTGTTAAATTACCTATAACCTAAAAAACTTTACCCACCCGACAAAACTAATTCTGAGATTCCTTAATCTTTTCCTGAATAATTTTTCTAACCTCCTCAAAAGATTGATTAGCAGTATATTTTTTACGATTAGGATTTCTACTTAATAACTCTCCTAAAGCTTCACTAAATTTTTGGTCATCATTTCTGTTTTCAGCCATAAATTCTTTTAATTCAGTAACAGTCATTTCTTTTAAATTATACATTAGACAAACTCCCATTTTACATCAGCATTAATGATAACAGCGATACTTTCAGATGCTCCAGCTTGAATGGAAATTGTTTTGTATTTATTATCATAACGAAATACATAAATAAGTAGTCGGACATAAATAAAATGAAGTGTCTTAAGAAATGTAAATAAGCTGTAATCCCTCTCCCTGCTCCCTTTGCTCCCTGCTCCCCCGCTCACTTC
>JASJBX010000109.1 GCA_030066295.1 Crocosphaera sp. | reverse complement strand
GGGTTGCCTAGCCTACGCAGTAGGGGGTCGGGTATTTCAACCATACAAATTCTAGCACAAATTTCGCTTACTGTACGCCGTAAACGGCGGGGCTTTAAACCCCTACTTTTTTGGTAAAGCATAACAGCAAGCTTTATTGTAGTAAACATTAGCATAATCCGAGTTGATGGCTAATGCTTGGTTATAACAGTTCATCGCTTCTTCATATCTTTTTAAATTCATTAATGCTACCCCTCGGTTACACCAAGCTTGATGATCATCTGGTTTCAATTCTAACGCCTTGTCGAAGGAGGCGATCGCTTCTTCTAACCTTCCTAAGTTACGTAATGCTATCCCTCGGTTATTCCAAGCTTCATTTTTATCTGGTTTAAATTCTAACGCTTTGTCGTAGGAGGCGATCGCTTCATCAAACCGTCCTAAGTTACCTAACGCTACCCCTCGATTATACCAAGCTTCATCTTTATCTGGTTTAAAATTAACCGCTATTTGATAACAGTCAACTGCTTGCTGATACGCTTGTAATTCATGAAAATTATTACCTAAATTCCATAAAAATAAATCACAACTAAACTCTGGATCATTTTCTGTAGCGATCATTTCTGCTTCTGTTTTTGCTTGTTGTAAATAGTTCAATTGTTGAGACGGATAACAGCGTTTTGATTGATATAATAATGCTGTAAACTTAGCCATTCCTGTCAACTTATGGAGGTGACGAAAACAACGATTAACGATTTTATCAATGTCTGATTTTTTTATATTAAGTATTTCTAAAAAATCATAGTCTATGGGATTTTCTTCTAAGACATAATACCCCCAATCGATGGCTGTTCTAATTTCTCTTAAACATTCTTTTAAAGGATAAATTAACATATTATTTTTATCATTGTTTATATTCACTTCACTGATAATTAGATCCACGGAATTTTTTATAATGTCATCGTGATTAAAATAGCGTGACGTAAACAAATAAGAAATTAATTCAATTTCACTGTTGGCTGTTTCTGCATATAATTGATGATAGATAAATTCACTGGTGTACTCTCGCCAACGGGGATTATTATATTGTTGCGCCGGGGAACTATTATCATAAAGTTGTTCATTTCTTCTGCTTTTAAAATAGTCAGCTAACTGTTGATGAGTGTGTCTAAATTCTGGTTCATCTTCTCGCCAAAAATCTTGTCTAAAGACATCCCTTGCCACATCATCTAAGCGATATTTTCCGTTAATATATTCTACAAAATCTCTTTGAATTAACCATTGATAACAATTTAGTTTATCATGAACTGCTTTATTAAAATCTAAACTTTCTCGTTGATTCATTAAATATTTTATAATTTGTTTATCAAACCAAAGACAACAAGCAGCCATGGAAATCACTTGTTTTTGTGTATTATTTAAACCTTGCAGTAATAAACTGACAATATCTTGATTAAGTTGGGAAAAATCAATAATTTCTCCTCTTTTTTTTCTTTCTCTAATTTTATCTAAATAATAAGGTAAACCTTTAGTGGTTTTCAATATTTGGTCAATAGTTAATTGATTTCTGATGTCAATTTGTTGTAAATAAGTGGTTGTTTGCGCTTCATCAAATCTTTCTAAGGAACGATCATAAATTAATTGCGTATCTTGTTGTAATTTTCGCCATGATTCAGTTTTTAATATATTGTTTCTTCCAGCAATAATGATATAAATGTTACTGTTGGTAAATTGAGCATTACCAATTAAATATTTCCACAACCAAGCATCAATATCAGGTGAAACTTTTTCGTAGGTATCCAAAACTAAAATAACAGGTTTTTTATGCTGTTTACAAGATTCCAGAAATGCTTCAGTTAGTTTCGGTAACGGTTCTAGCATCAATTCTTTTAATTCTCGATTCTCTTTCGTCTTTTTATGTTGTTGTAATAACTGTCTTACCCTGTCAGCTTCCGACAGAATTATTCCCCCAACATCAACAGCAGTTTCGGCTGTTTTTCTAACAACGGTTTCAGGGACAGCAGCAGCAGGAGTAAATTTACTTAATGCACTTGCACCCTCACTAATTAAGCGTTTAACTAAGTTTTGCTGTTCAGAATCAACTGCTTTTTTACCTTCACTGGGAATTGTTTCTAACTCATTAATAGTGTCCCAATATTTTTGATACAGTTCTTTAAACGGGTTATTAGAAAACAATTTATTGGGAAAAAATGTATTATTAGGTAGATTTTCGGATAACACATTCATTAATTTAATACTGTTTTCAATTCCTGCGGTTCTTCCAAAAGAAACCATAGTAAAATCAGCAATATTGTTATAATCTTCTGCTAATTTTTGGGTTAACGTTGTCTTCCCAACTCCACCAATACCCCACACTTGAAACAGATAATATTTCCGTTGAGTATCACTGTTATTTAATTGTTCAATAAGCGTCGTTTCCAACGCTTCCGCAGCTTCACGGGAAATATAGGGGAATTTGAACATTTTACTAATAAAATGGTGGTTGATATTGGTTTTGTTGGGTTTCGTCCCTCAACCCAACCTAGGGTTATGTGGTGTATTAGTATAATACTATATAATTAAAGTATGATCTTCATCTAAACATAAACAATTACCTAAAACGATGAACATTACAAAAACAATCAATGAAATTAACGCTTTAAATATTGAAGAAAGACTTTTAATTGTCCAAGCAATTTGGGATAGTATTGCAGAAGAACAAGTTTATCCTGACTTAAACGAAGAACAAAAAAAAGAACTTGACTCCCGTATCGAGGATTTTGAATCTAATCTTGACAATGTATTGACATGGGAAGAAATTAAAACCTCAATCACAAGAAAAAAATAATGGATTATGTTTGGGTTTTTTCAAGAAAAATGGTGGGTTACGACGGACTCTTATCTTCTTGTGATAATCTAAATTATAGCCGTCCAACCCACCCTACAGATTAATTTTTACCCTTCAAACTCTTAGCCAAAGCTTTGAATTTTCCCTTTAAATAGTTAACATTTTGGTCATTTTCTCCGTATCGCCAACTAACATAAGCATGGGAAATTTCATCAATAATTTCTGCTTGTTCTTGGGGATGTTGTTGATAGGATACATTAACGTATTCTAAGGGAGTTTGTGCCGAATGTTTAGGATAACCTTTTGCTTTAAGTACCCTTAACATTTCTTCGTATAATTGCACCATTGGCGGTAATTTTGCTAGGCGACGATAATAGCCTAGTTTTCTTAACTGTCCCCAACCTAACCAACCTAAAAACCCTAAAATAACGGCTAATACCAGTCCGACTAATGTCCCGATTAATCCACTAGAAATAAACCGCCATAACCAGCCTAAAAAGCTAATAAAGCCCACAATAATTTTAGTCCAAATAAGGTTAAAAAAGTTGGCAACGGGAGACGGAACCCAACCAGCAACCCAGTTCCAAAATTGCTTTAAAACACTAAAGGTTTGGTCTTCTTCTAAGGAAGGGGGAAATAAATCATGACCGGGAATGGGGTCAAACATATACCAACCAAAGTAAGGAAAATAAACCTCGGTTAACGCATAAGCATCGGTATTTTTAACCACATAAAAACCCGTCAAAGGATTGAATTTTCCTGGGGCAAAACCAACGGTTAACCTAGCAGGAATACCCACTGAACGCAACATTATGGTTAATGTAGTGGCAAAGTGATCCGATATCCCTCCTTCATACTTAAATAAGAAAGATTCCACTAAGTCTTCACTGTCATTAAAAAAGGGCAACTCCTCTTGAATGGTGTATTGTTGTTTGACTGCTTGGGTTAAAAATAAGACTACTTCATAAGGGGAGTTAAAGGAGTTATTCTTTAACAACTCTAGGGTTTTGTTGCGTACTTTTTCTTCAATTTCTGGGGGAATATCGAGGTAAGTTTCTTTGATTTTGTCAGAATAGTCAGGGGGTGATTTTTGTAATTCAGTGCGATCGCGGTAGGGAACATTAGAAACAACAGTATAGGTTAATCCTTCTATTAAACCCACAGGCGATCGCAGATTATCCAGATCATCAACCCCTATTTCTTGTGCTGGAAAATAAAGATGTTTTGGAGTAGAAAGGGAGGGAATAATATTAGGTAAATCGGCAACTGCTGTATAGCTTTGAATGACTTTTTTTGTTTTCATTGCCGTTCCTGGAAATCGCAAGAAAAATCGATAAGACCAGCGATCTCGTGGAATTGTATCAAAATCTTCATCGTTAGTAATTTCCCATCCTTGTCCCGTATAATGATCAAAGGATAAAGCTTTCCAAAATCCAGGAGACTGTGATCGCACTCTCATGACAATTTTAGGTTTCATCTCGCCCCGTAAGTTTTGATTCATCTTAGTATTAAATCCATAATACTGACTATCATCAACCTGCCCTTTTCCTTGAGACTCATTATTGCCTTGTCCCTCTTCACTTTCCCCTTGATTAGTGTAACCTGGGTTCACAATTCCCTTATTTTGTCCACTAAATTTTTGACTATCTGCATCTAAAGGACTATCCACAGGAAAACTTTGTAATTGATACCCTGGAAACCTTGGCATTAGGGTGAAAATAGTTAATCCAAACAGTAAAGTAATAGCAATTAATACACTAATACTTTTAAAAGAAATAGGAGAATATCTAACCGTTTTCGGGGAAGTTTTACGGGATTTAAACGGTATTTTCAACTGTTTATCAATGGCCTCTAATCCTAAGCGGGATCGGTAATCTAAAACTAGGGTAGGAATGGCTAATATTAAAAATAACAGTAACCACGGCGCAAAAGCAACTGTCTGGGAAATGGTTCCAGCAACCCCTAATAAAATCAATCCAATGACCATTGAATAACCTAAATCTTTCCGTCTAGGTAAATCAAAACTGTGTAAAACTTGTAGTTGAACTAATAATTCTGCTAACACTAAACGACTATCATTAAGGTTTTGGGTTAAACTAACTAAAAAAGAAGAAAGTACCGCTAACATCCCAATAGCTAAAACAAATTTAAGGGTAATATTACGATGTTTACGACGATACCAACTCCAAACACCCCCTATAATACTTAACGGAATGGCCCATAGACTCATCTGGGTGTTAGCTGCGATATCGGTGGCAATAATGCCCACAATAACTAATGATTGTACTAGGATACGGAAGATAACAGATTCTTCTGTTTTTATTGGGGATGTGGATTTGATTTGTTGGCGAAATTGTTGAAATAAGGATAATGGTTGTGTGGAGGGGTTTTTCATACAGCAAGCAACCTTAAATGTTGCAAAAAGTTTATATTTCTTAACAAGCTAACGATTGAAGAATAACTTGTTATTTAAGAATTACCTATAACTAAAATTGTACCCCCAATAAGAAGTATTTAAGCAAGTGTAAAGTAATTTAACTGAGAAGGTTTACATCATATTTACCCTTATATTTCATCAGGACTGACCCCTAAACTTCCTAATTTTTTTCTAATTGAAGTTGATAATTAAATGATCAAGATTACAAGATGGTATAGATAAAATTAATCAGTCCGTAAAATTTTTGTTACTGTTAGCTGATATGTTAAATTTAGTTGTAATAATATTGGTGAAGCGATTGCTTCATTTTCTTTAAATGCTGTTTCTTCGTATAATCCTTCTACTAAATTAAATACGGTAACTTTTTCCTCAATGGGGTCAACAATCCAATATTCAGAAATTCCTCTTGCTTGATACTGCGATCGCTTATAACGATAATCTCTATCTCTATTTTTTTTCCCTGGTGATACCACTTCTACCACTAACTGAGGGGGTGGCATATCCATTGTAATTGTTGAACGAGTAGCGGATTTTAAGGCAATAACTAACTCTTCCGATAGTATTATTAAGTCAGGTAAACGGACAGTTGCTTTACTTCCTGTGACTACGATTTCTGTACCGATTCTTAAACGATCACAAGGAACTCCTTGGATTACAAAATAAGCAAATAAAAATGAAGCGATACGAAGATTTAAGTCACTTTCAGGAGGCATAATTACTAATTCTCCATTTTCTAATTCATAACAATTTTCTGTGTCATCTTCGTAGTTAAAATAGTCTTCTAAAGACATGATTTGAGGGGTGATAACCACAGTTACTAAACCTTTATTGCTTGACTACATCAAATTATCCTTAATTGTAACATGAAAGAATAAAAAGTACCCTAAATCATGACGATTTGGCTTAGTTTTGGATGGGAAATTATGCTTAATATAATCAAATAATTAAATAAGTTAAGAGCAATAACCACAATCTACAAAAATTAGTGGTTCTTCCGTAGGTATTATGCTAGAAAATAGTTTTAAATCCATTAAAGTCAGAAGAGTATTTAGAGTCCTCAAGAAGAACAAATAATGCAGTCGTGGAAGGAATTAATAAGCGATTAAAAGTTTTTAAATGTTGCATTTTTGGCTTTAGAAATATAAATAACTTTAAAAATGGAGCTTTGTTATTTTTGCATTTAACTGATAGTTTGGCATAGTATATACTGTAGAACCATTAAGTGATACATACTCATGAAACTTTTAAGCTTATGTTTGGGTTTATGTCTTTTTTCTTCAAGCTTAAACCCGATTTTTGCTCAAGTACAAACCTCAAAAATCATAGCACAAAGCGATCGCATCAGGCGCATTCAGTTCGAGCAAGGGGAAATTTCGGCGACGTTGGAAGATGGTGTGATTAGAGGGACACGAAATACTTATTTATTAGGGGCGAATGAATCACAAATTATGACCATTGCTTTAACGTCTCTAGAGAATAATGCAGTGTTTAATTTAGTTGCCCCTAATTATACCATTCTCCAACAGGAAGTGACTAACACTCATCTTATTTTACCTGCTAATGGGGATTATAAAATTATTGTGGGGGGAACAAGGGGTAATGCCAATTATAAGTTATATGTGGAAATTTATGATGTGCTTAGCACCCAAACCATAAAGACCGAAAATTATCATATTATTCTTCGTTCTCATTGTAGAGAAGGGGCGGTAACCTGTCATCATGTTTCCTACGAAGGCATTAATATTAACACAGGAGACAGAATACAATTAGCTGGAAAAACAATTCATATAACTTGTCCTGATGGTGTTACCCCTTGCCGATTTTTAGGTTATCAATTTGTTAATGGTGACTATACTTATATTGTGAGAAGTGATGGTTCACTTTTGGTTTATCAAGCCAATAACCTCATTTTGCGAGAGGAAGGAAATTGGCAGAATTAATCGTAATTATTATTATTGAAGAACAGAAATTATAATTGTGAGATGTTCCAATGGTTTAAATCATGATAGTGCTATGGTTACTATTGAACCTACTACATTTGATAAACGTCGTTTACTCAAATATTCACGACAACTAGAAAATGAGCATCTAGTAAAAATCAGACATCAATTACGTTTTTATTTAAACTTATAATGCACTCATAAGAGACATGGTATAAAACAAACTTTATGATTGCACAATGTGAACCGAACAATGAGACCGATGAATCACATAACTGCTAACACTCCCTAAAATAATCTCGCTGGCCATAGAATGTCCTCTGCGTCCAATGATAATTAAGTCTGCTTCCCACTCGTTGGCAATATCACAAATAATAGGGCCAGGATTACCATTTGCTTGACGTAATTCTGCCTTAATATTTATCTCTTGCGCTTTTTGTGTCCAAGCTTCTAACTTGTGCAAACTTTCTTGTTGATATTGTTTCCACTCTTCTTTAAATTTCTCTATTAAATCAATACTATAACTACTAGCGTAAGGGGCAAAACTAACCGGACTATCCTCAGCATTTTGGGATAATACATTCAGTAACATTAATTGTCCATCGACTGCTTTGGCTAAGGTCAAAGCAACCTCAATCACTTGTTCAGCAATGGCAGAATTATCAACAGCTACTAGGATTTTATTGTACATTTTTAGTTCCTAATTTATACAACTTCACTCATCTAGTCTGGAGACTAGCACACTTTCTGGTCATTACTGAAAAATCTTATAACTTATTCGTATTTCAGTGGGTTAGTTGAGCGATCGCCTTAATTAAAATAATCTATACTTATCAAAATAACAACAATACTTTTAAAGATTAAAACAATCTCGTTCCGTTACAAAACGCAATGTGTGAGAAATATTCTCAATAATTGACGAATTTTCGCCGTTTCATGCTATTATACCAGAGATAAAAATTTGTAGCCAGTTTGTGCTTTTTTAAAAATAAGGGGGTTAAACCTCGATAAATGGTTTTATCCAACAAGAAATCATGACAAAAGTCAACGACCTTTAGCGCAAATCATCTTTAATTTGAGCAATTGTACTAAATAAAATATAAACTTTTATAAAGTGGTATTGACAAAAAGAAGGTTTTAGCTATTAAACGTTCACCCGAATCCATAAGCTATAACTAGAAAAGATCCATCAACGATGAGGAGTAATGGCAAACCCAACCCATACAAGAAGAGGACTCGGTATTTGGTTTGAGCGATTGGTTGCGGCCATTTTATTAGGGGGTCAAGTGTTTTTTCATCTGCTCAAAACCAAGATTCATCGACGAAACACCTTAGAACAGATGAGTATTGTCGGGCCAGAATCCTTGACCATTGCCTTGATTACGGCTGGGTTTGTGGGAATGGTGTTTACCATTCAGGTGGCCAGAGAATTTATCAGTTTTGGGGCTGCTTCAACCGTTGGGGGAGTGTTAGCCTTAGCCCTCACCAGAGAATTGGCCCCGGTCTTAACCGCCGTTGTAGTCGCGGGAAGGGTGGGATCAGCCTTTGCTGCCGAAATTGGCACAATGCGCGTCACCGAACAAATCGATGCCTTATATATGCTCAAAACTGACCCCATTGACTATTTGGTAGTCCCTCGTGTTTTAGCTTGTTGTTTAATGTTACCGGTCTTAAATATTCTTTCTTTGTTAACAGGAATGACAGGAGGATTATTGATTGCCAATGGATTGTATGATATTTCGCCCTACGTTTTTTTAACCTCAGTCCGTAACTTCTTAGAATTATGGGATTTAGTGACATCTGTGATGAAATCCATTGCCTTTGGGGGCTTAATTGCCGTCATTGGTTGTAGTTGGGGACTGACGACCACAGGAGGAGCAAAAGGAGTGGGCCAGTCCACCACAACAGCTGTGGTCACATCCTTATTAGCTGTTTTTGTGATTAATTTTTTCTTATCTTGGGTGATGTTCCAAGGCACGGGATCAGCGTCTTTTTAAGACAAAAAAAGAGTAGAACAGCTTAAATTTAAAGATGTCCTACCCAATCATTTAACATTGCTGAAAAAAGAACAATTAACGTCCAATCCCTACATAATGGAAACCAGACATTTCTAACTTAGACCGATCCAAGAAATTACGACCATCAATAATCACGGGATTAGCCATAACTTTCGCCATTTTCCCGAAATCAAGGCTTAAAAACTCCTTCCAATCCGTTACCAAGACCAAAGCATCACAACTATCGGCTAACATTTCCGCATTGGTTTCGATGATCACCCCTGATAGACCGTGACTTAACCCAGACTGAGACACAATAGGGTCATAGGCCTTAACTTTAGCCCCGAGACGGTTTAACTGTTCGATAATGATTAAAGCCGGTGCATCCCGCATATCATCGGTGTCGGGTTTAAACGTTAAACCCAGTAAACCAATGGTTTTACCTTTGAGGATTTTTAACTCTTGTTGTAACTTCTCAACCGCAATTAAGCGTTGACGCTTGTTAACACTAACCGCAGCGTTGAGTAATTCCGTCTCGTAATTGTAATCGTTGGCCGTATGAATTAAAGCCAGAACATCTTTGGGGAAACAAGAACCACCCCAACCGATACCCGCTTGTAAAAACTTATTACCGATACGAGAATCTAAGCCAATACCAGCGGCCACTTGAGTGACATCGGCCCCAACGCGATCGCAGATATTAGCCACTTCGTTGATGAAACTAATTTTGGTAGCTAAGAAGGCGTTAGCGGCATATTTGATCATCTCCGCCGAATTTAATTCCGTCACCACCACTGGCACAGGAGGTAAACTTTGATCGTCAGCGAACTTGCGGTCTACCAGAGGTTGATAGAGTTGTTGCATCATAGCGATCGCTTTATCGCTGTTGCTACCGAGGACGATGCGATCGGGGTTAAAGGTATCATACACAGCTGATCCTTCCCGTAAAAATTCAGGGTTACTGACCACATCAAACTCCACGTTAGTAGGGGAGTCTTCTCGTTTGGCCAACCCATCCATGACAATCATTCTCACCCAGTCCCCGGAACCAATGGGAACCGTAGACTTATTGACAATGACCTTATAACCACCGTTCAAATTTTCTCCAATACCACGCGCTACGGCTTCAACGTAACGGGTATCGCTTTCGCCGGTGGGTAAAGCTGGGGTTCCGACAGCGATGAAGAGGATTTCTCCGTGTTCCACACCGGCGGCTAAATCAGAGGTAAACTCCAAACGGCCAGCTTCCATACAACCGTGCATTAACTCTGAGAGGCCCGGTTCATAAATTGGAGACTGACCGGACTTCATCAGTTTGACCTTTTCCTCATTATTATCGATACAAATCACATGGTGGCCAATATGGGATAGACAAACCCCAGTCACTAAGCCCACATAACCGGTTCCAATAACACAAACACGCATAACTTTTATCCTCTAAATTTATATTGTTTAAAACAAGGCATTCTTGGGGTGATACAACAACATCAACATCGGCGTTAGACGTATTTTGAACGAAGCTGTCAAAAAACCGATTAACTGTCCTTTGATACTCGTTCTCGGAAATCCTTAATGGCTAATTCTAACCCCTCTTTTAAAGGAATAGTGGGTTCCCAATCCAAATAAGTTTTCGCCTTAGTAATATCCGGTTGTCTTTGTTTAGGATCATCTTGGGGTAAGGGTTTATAGACTAACTCGGCATCAGGATTAACCATTCCTTGAATCATTTGAGCCAGTTCCAAGATAGTATATTCCCCAGGGTTTCCTAGGTTAACAGGGCCAATATAGTCCCCATTCATCAGACGCATTAACCCTTCTACTAAATCAGAAACGTAGCAAAAACTGCGAGTTTGAGAACCATCCCCATACACGGTTAATGGTATGCCTTTGAGGGCTTGTACAATAAAATTACTCACCACTCGACCATCATTTTCTAACATTCTTGGTCCGTAGGTATTAAAAATACGAGCGACTCGAATGTCAGTTTTATGTTCTCGATGATATTCAAAAGCCAGGGTTTCGGCCACCCGTTTTCCTTCATCGTAACAAGCCCGTAACCCGGTGCAACTCACGTTACCGCGATATTCTTCCGGTTGGGGATGAACATCGGGATCACCGTAAACTTCTGAAGTAGAAGCCAAGAGGAGGCGTGCGTTCACTCGTTTGGCCAAACCCAACATATACAATGTCCCTAACACATTGACTTTAATGGTTTTAACGGGATTATATTGATAATGAATCGGAGAAGCCGGACAAGCCAAATGGTAGATTTGATCCACTTCTAAACGGATGGGTTCCGTAATATCGTGGCGAACCAATTCAAAATAAGGATGATCCAACCACTTCAGAATATTGCGTTTGTGGCCGGTATAAAAGTTGTCTAAGCACAGGACTTCGTGTCCTTGTGCCATTAAGCGATCAATGAGATGGGACCCAATGAAACCAGCACCACCCGTGACTAAGATTCTCATGCAGTCTACAAATTCAAAGTTGAAATTAATATTAACTTACCTTTGCTTTGGGTTTTGGCCAACCCCTTGAGGGATTTATTTTCTTTTTGGGTATCTTTTACTGGCTCATCAGAAAGATCCCTAACACAATGATTAAGACAAGTCTTGTGGACGCCACAGCCAATGAGACGGGAAGCCCGCTTAGACGAATAAAACCGTCCTAAATCTTTGTTGACTTGGAAGCCCTAACTAAACTCAGTAGATCGAAAAGTTGCTTGTTTAGGCTGCAAGGGAGCTTCTGAGCGGGGAGAAGGGGAGATTATGTTAAGCTATTTTAGAGAAAATAAAGGTTTCAAAGGCTATAAATCTCTAGAAATCTTAATTTAACTCGCTATATTTTAATTTTTATCCTATTTCCTTTCTCCTCCGCTCCGTTCTCCCTGCTCCCCCGCAATCCTAACTAGGATCTTTGTGATCTACTGACACTATACCGCTACGCGAAAGTTAAAAGGCAAAAGTTCCTCGCTCTGCTCCGGCTCTAGCGAACAAAAGTCAATCATTAGGCCAGAAAAGAGTTTCAGACTTTGCCAATGTCAAACACCAAAATGCGTAGCGCTATAGTAAGCCACCCAGGAAACAGTTTTGGGTTAAGTTAAGATAAAATGAGTGAGGATTGCCGTTATTCAAGTGGGGAGTGAGGTAACCATGTTTAAATATTTTTTCTCAATGACAGCGTTAATGGTTTCTGTGGCGGGAATAGGGGTTTCTTTAGCAAGAGAAGAGTTTAGATGTTATTTAGGGTTAGTGTCTGCTGCTTGTAACTCATCAGAAATTCAATCCACATCGCCCACTGAAAAAGCTGAGTCTATATTGAATCAAGAAATGACAAAAAATGCTGATTCTCATCATCAAGAAAGATTAGAACAGCAACCCTCCTTAAATGCCAAATCCTCGGATAGTTTAACTCCTAGAAAATCGGAAAAAATAGAAACAAATACTTTTGAATCAGACAGTAAGTTTATTTCAGTAGAAGAATTATCTCGTATTCCTGAGAAAAAACCCGATGTGAACCTAGATAACTCCATTCCTTCGGGAGAAGAGGGTTATGTGGGAATTCCCATCGAAGTTGAACCCTTTAATGAGGGGAATAACTAACACAATGAATAAAAAATGTTAGAGCAAATCTTAATTTTAATTGTTAGTGGTTTAGGTTCAGGATTACTAGCAGGGGTTTTAGGGATTGGGGGAGGAACGGTTTTAGTTCCTCTTTTACTTGCCCTGAACTATACATCATTACAAGCAATTGCTACCAGTAGTCTTGCTATTGTGATTACTTCTTCATCGGGAAGTTTTCAAAATTGGCGTATGGGATATTTAGATTTTCAACGGGTAATTTTATTAGGAATTCCTGCACTGATAACTGCACAACTGGGGGTAATTGTCGCTAATCTTATTCCTGAATTTGTTTTGTTAACAGCCTTTGCCTGTCTCTTGCTGTTTAATATCTTCTTAAGTAATATTCGTCGTCAATTAGTCACCACATCTCATCAACCCTCTAAAGTTAGATTATCTGAAAAAATCGCTTGTTTATTGACAGGGGGAATCGCAGGATTCTTAGCCGGCTTATTTGGGATTGGGGGAGGTGTGATTATGGTTCCTCTACAAATGTTATTGTTGCGAGAAAGCATAAAAGTTGCCATACAAACCAGTTTAGGGGTAATTGTGGTTACGTCCATCTCGTCTTGTTTCGGTCATGCGTTAAATAATAATGTTGTCTGGTTAGTGGGCATCGTTTTAGGATTTGGGGGATTAATTGGCGTACAAATTAGTACCCGATTTTTACCCAAAGTACCCGATAAAGTGGTTCGTTTTTGCTTCTACGCGATGTTAGCTATGTTATCCGTTTATACCTTCTCAAAAGCTTGGATACTTTATAGCCAATCTTAGTTAAGCCTATTCCACACTCTTAATTATCAATTAAGGGACTTGAGAAAAAATTTTTTCTAGTATGATGTTATCTTTTGGTTTAACCAAAGTTATACACAAAGTTATACATAACGCTAACGTTAACGTTAACACACACCATCGATAATAGAAACAGGGGAAAATAATCAGAACCTAAATGTATCCTATGAAGACTGTTAAAATACTCAATACCGCGATTCACAACCTCTCAACCCAAGAACTACTAAACTCCTTAAACCGTCAAGGGGGAGTAGTGGTAACGCCTAATGTGGATCATTTAATGAAACTTCGTAAAGATACCGAATTGCGCGAAGTCTATCAACAGTCCGATTATCGCGTGTGTGACAGCAAGATTGTTCAGTTTGCGTCACAGTTTTTAGGAACACCCATCCAGGAGAAAATTTCGGGATCGGATTTATTTCCCACTTTTTATGAATACAACAAAAACAACCAAGATATCAAAATCTTTTTGTTAGGGGCTAAAGAAGGAGTCGCTCAAATTGCCCAGGAAAAAATTAATGAAAAAGTGGGTAGGAAAATAGTAGTGGATTGTTATTCCCCTACTTTTGGCTTTGAAAATGACGAGGAAGAATGTCAAAGAATTATAGAGAAAATAAAAGCATCAGGGGCGACAGTGGTAGCTGTCGGGTTAGGTGCGCCAAAACAAGAAAAATGGATTAATCGCTACAAGAATCAACTACCCCAGGTTAAAATCTTCCTAGCGATCGGTGCCACCATTGACTTTGAAGCCGAGTATAAATCTCGTTCTCCCAAATGGATGAGCGAAGCCGGACTAGAATGGTTATATCGTTTACTGTGCGAACCTAAACGGCTTTGGAAACGTTACTTAATCGAAAGTACGCCCTTTTTCGCTCTAATTTTGCGTCAAAAAGTTACCACAATGATTTCCCGTAGAATAAAGCAAAAGCCGGGGTTTAACGTTAACATAAAGAACCTAGTTGTCGCAATTCTCGGGAACTCTTAGAAATGCCTATATTTTGGTTGCCATTCATCTCTAACTTTGAGAAGATTAGGGGATTCTGGCGACATAAGAATGACTTAATGGATCAACTCAGATGATGTGAATTATCATACTAGGGTTAATTTGTGCCTTAATAAGTCATGTGTTTAGCCGTTCCTGGAAAAGTAGTTAGTATTAGTGGAGATGAACCCTTATTAAGAAAGGGGAAAGTCAGTTTTGGCGGGGTAATGAAGGAGGTTAGTTTTGCCTATGTTCCTGAAGTCAAAATCGATGATTATGTCATTGTTCATGTGGGGTTTGCTCTCAGTATTTTAGACGAAGAAGCAGCCGAAAAAAGCCTCGCAGAATTTAAGGAAATGGAGGCTATTTTATCCGATCAATAATTAGTCAACCAAACCGATAACCAAATCCGCGCACCGTAATTAGATATTCCGGTTGACTGGGATCTTTTTCTAATTTTTCCCGTAACCAGCGAATATGAACATCAACGGTTTTCGTATCTCCTAAAAAATCAGGTCCCCAAATTTGTTCGATCAATTGTTCCCGCGACCAAACCCGACGGGGATAACTCATAAACAGTTCTAATAAACGATATTCTTTGGGGGAAAGGTTAATTTCTTCTTCCCCTACTGTAACGCGACATTCTTGGGTATAGAGGGTAATATCACGGAACTGTTTAACAGAACTTGAAGAAGAATTGGTTAAATTTTGACGACGAATCAAAGCCCGACAACGGGCGACTAATTCTCGCATACTAAACGGTTTAGTTAAATAATCATCAGCCCCCACTTCTAAGCCTAATACACGGTCCGTTTCACTGGCTTTGGCACTGAGGATCAAAATGGGAATAATATTGCCTTGATAGCGCAACAAACGACAGATATCTAAACCGTTAACTTGGGGTAACATCAAATCCAAAATTAACATATCAAATTCTGTTTCTGTTGTTTTAGGATTTTTGTCGTCTTGTTGTAACAAATTTAAGGCTGTTCGTCCATCACTAACCGCAGTGATTTCATAGCCTTCATCTTCTAAAGCCAGAACAATCATATCACGAATGACATCCTCGTCTTCTACCACCAGGATGCGGTGAGTATTGACAACAGAGGAGTTAGGGGGAGTTTGAGTCGTATCAAAAGACAACATAATTACTCTGATTTTTGATTCTATGTCAGTATAGACAACAAAACGAAACCGTTAGGATAGAAAATATCCTCATCATTGTTATACCATTGAATTCCTATGTTGCTACATTTAATGACCTGGCCCGAAGTCGAAGACTATTTACAAACCCAAACAGGGATAATTATTCCCATTGGTTCAACGGAACAACATGGACCCACCGGTTTAATCGGAACCGACGCGATTTGTGCTGAAGCGATCGCTAAAGGGGTTGGAGAAGAAACTCAAACCATCATCGGACCGACGATTAATGTGGGGATGGCTTTGCATCATACCGCTTTTCCTGGCAGCATGAGTTTACGGCCCAGTACCCTCATTCAAGTGATTGTTGATTATTTGACTGGTTTAACTCAAGCTGGATTTACTCGCTACTTTTTTATTAATGGTCACGGGGGCAATATTGCGACGTTGAAAGCTGCTTTTTCTGAAACTTATTACCATTTATCTCATCTGAATATTCCTCACGCAGATCAGGTTCGCGCCCAAGTTGGGAATTGGTTTATGTGTCGTTCCGTTTATCAAAAAGCCAAAGAATTATATGGGGATGAAGAAGGATCTCATGCTACCCCTTCAGAAGTGGCTGTGACTCAATTTATTTATCCTGAATCTATTAAAAAAGCAGACTTATCTCCTAAAGTTAATTCAGGTTATCCCATCTATAGTGCCGTTGATTTTCGCGCCCATTATCCCGATGGTCGCATGGGTTCAAATCCAGCTTTGGCAACTCCTGAACACGGCGAACAGTTGTATAAATTAGCGGTTAAGGAATTAAGTGAAAGTTATTTAAAATTTTTGCAAGCTGATTAAATAACCTATTTGATTACCCTTATAAAAGATAGGCATTTCATGTTCTCTAGAAACAGACTATCCCCGCAAGCCCTGCGGTTCTTCTGTGTCGAAGTCTCAAACCGAGAATTCTTGCCTTTGGTTATGAAAATTAAGGATCAGTAAACTCGAGAAAATAACACCGAACTCCGAACTCCGAACCCCGAATCCTGTCAAGACTTGTTACAATATGGCTCATCTCTACTATGTTTGATGTTAATCCATGATTTGGCCATTTAGACCCAGACCCAGTAAACAAATAGCCCGCATCGAAATTACAGGGGCGATCGCTTCAGAAACGCGTAAATATGTCCTGACTGCCTTAGAAACCGTAAAAGAAAAGAAATTTCCAGCCCTACTCTTACGTATCGACTCTCCTGGAGGAACCGTCGGCGACTCCCAAGAAATTTACGAAGCGTTAAAACGTCTGCAAGATAAGGTGAAAATTGTGGCCAGTTTTGGCAATATTTCTGCCTCTGGGGGGGTTTATATTGGGATGGGCGCACAACATATCATGGCCAACCCTGGAACCATTACCGGCAGTATTGGAGTCATTTTGCGGGGAAATAATTTGGAACGATTATTGGACAAAGTTGGGGTGTCTTTTAAAGTGATTAAATCGGGTCCTTATAAAGATATTCTCGCCTTCGATCGCGAATTAACCGACGAAGAACAGCGTATACTTCAAGACATGATTGATACCAGTTATCAACAATTTGTGACCACGGTAGCGCAAGGAAGAAACCTAGACGTTGATAAGGTCAAAACCTTCGCCGATGGTCGCATTTTTACCGGACAACAAGCCTTAGAATTAGGGGTGGTTGATCGCTTGGGAACGGAAGAAGATGCCCGTCGTTGGGCCGCTGAGTTGGCGGGACTCAATCCAGATAAAGCCACCTGTTATGATATTGAAGAACCTAAATCGTTACTGAATCGGGTTTTCTCCCGTAATCAGAGTAAGTCAAAATTCAGAACTTCCATCGACTGGTTAGAGTTTGAACTGAAAACCAACGGTCAACCTTTATGGTTATATCGTCCTTAAAATAGGTTAAACCAAACGGAAAAATGGGTCTAGGGGTGAGACAATGGGAGTGCAGATCAGTACAGCGAATCCCCAGTCAACTCTTAACCCAGACTCATAACAATTAAGTAAACGTTTCATATCATTTAAAATAACAGAGGGAGGATCTGAAATTGAAATGCCCGACTATTTAAGTAAATTCCCGCTTCATCTAATATATAAATAGTCTTCGGAAGATCCATAAACTCCTCAATAAAACAAGCTTGATGAGTCATACCAAACATGGTCAACTCTGGACAAGTCCGCTTACTCCCAAGAACAGGAGCTTGAACAAAATCTAAAGGAAACTTATTAGCGAAAACATTTAGAGAACA
>JASJBX010000108.1 GCA_030066295.1 Crocosphaera sp. | reverse complement strand
ATTGGAAACCTCATCTTTACCCATTGAAATCGTTTTAACCACCATTGCTATTTTTAGACTTATTAGTATTTTAGCTGAAGTAATAGGAGCCGGACTCGGTTATTTCAGGTTTAAAACTTAAGAGAGCAATGACCCCCTAACTAAGTAGCTTGGGGTAAGTAAAGGCATAATGTGGGCAATGCTAAATAAAGCTAAAACCTTTATACAAAGACACTTATTAGCATTGCCCACCCTACAATTGTTTAATGTTTCATTATGCCAACTTACTTATCGAAACTCGAACTATTTATTCCTTAGTAATATATTGAGACATGAAACCTTGAAGTGCTTTAGCAAAGGAACTTTTCGCCTCAACCCCTTCGTCCGAATACTCATTAAGGGGAGCAACTGGTTCTTTGGGTTCTTCGGTAACTTCAGGTTCAGCAGGGGATGCGATCGCCTTTTTCGCCTCAGTTTCAGCTTCCTTGTCGGTGGTTTCTTCTACTTTAGGAGTAGCAGGAGTTTCGGTTGAGGTTTTGGCCTCAGTTTTTTCGGTAGCAGGTTCTTTAACCTCGGAAATCTCAGGGGTTTCGGTTGAGGTTTTAGACTCAGTTTCGGTTACTTCAGTGGTAGGTTCTTTAACTTCGGAAGTGTCAGGAGTTTCTGTCATTTTTTTTGCTTCAGTTTTATCTAGAGTTTTTTCTTTTAATTGTGTCATAGGACTTGTTTCTTCTGATTCTGCGGTTTTATCGTTTGGATCTATATTGTCCACTTCTGTTTTAGAAGTGTCCTGATTTGATGGTGATATTGTAGCAGGTGAATCAGAAATTGTCTTTTCTGGGGAAGAAGTTGGGGAACTTTTTTCGGGTTCGGGGGGTTCTAGAACTTTGATAAACTGCTTGAGAAGTTCTTCATCGGTGACTGAAAGCTTACTGACTTCTTCTACTTTTTGCGCGATCGCTGTTTCCCCGATATAAGCTAACCACTTCTCAAAATCCCCCCGTTTGAGATAATATATGACTTCTTGGGGAGACTGATGACAGACCCCGACTAAATCTTGTACGGTATAGGCAAGATGACCACTGCTGAATCTAAATGGTTCTGGCATTGTTTTTTGTAAGCTATAACAATAATTGAGCAGATAAACTCTCTTCTCAAGATACTATCAAAAAGCATCATAACGATAATGATGCTTTCAGCTAAAACTCAGCTTTCTTTCATTTGTGGTTTAGTTAACTGTGAGAAGATGACCATAAACTCATCTTACATTGCCGGTAATGTTGCTGATTAAATCATTCCCTAATCTAAAACAACTTTTTCATCTGACTTCCCTACGAGTCCGACTCACCCTGGGTATTGCTGCTATGTCCATTTTAGGACTGAGTGGGGTGGTGATGTGGATTAGTTGGCAAATGCAGAGTATTCTAGTGGTCACCCATAAGAATAATACACGCTACATTGCTGAGCGTTTTCCCTCTGATGTGGAAATCTATAGCGATATGGTGTCTTTGCAAGAGGGAACACAACGGGCCATCGATAACCTGTCTGATTCTCAAACCTTATTATGGGTAAAAACCCCCCAAGGAAACATATGGGCCCAGTCTCAAGAGTTAAAAATGGGAATGAGGGGAAGTAATTTAGTTTCGTTGACAGACATTCCCCCCCAACCCGATTTACAACGAGTGAATAATCGTTATTGGTTGCTATGTTCCACAAAATTAGTGGTTAAAGGGGTTCATTTAGGAGATTTTTATATTGCTCAAGATATCACCAAAGATCAGACCATGTTTTTGCGTGTGATGCGGAGTCTGTTGATGATCAGTGTCATGGCAACTATTTTCATGATGATAGCTATTGCTTGGTATATTCAAACGTCTCTGACACCCTTAAAACGCATGAGTCGGATGACTGAGAATATTTCCCCGGAAACCTTGGGAAACGTCCAGATACAACTAGAAAATGCGCCCAGTGAGGTCAAAGAATTAGCCCAAACCCTACAAACCACTTTAACCCGTCTTTCTGAGGCTTGGGAACACCAACGTCAGTTAGTCAGTAATGTTTCCCACGAGTTACGCACCCCATTAACGGTGGTTTCTGGTTATTTACAGAGTACCCTCCGCAGGGGAACTAATTTAACGGATATTCAACGGGAAGCTTTAACAACCGCTTCATCGGAAGCTGAGCGTACGGTTCAATTATTACAGGATTTGCTCGATTTAGCCAGGGCCGAAAATGGCGGGATGTATTTTCATCTGGAAACCATTGTTCTTAACGAGTTATTGAGCGAAATTTTGGGAATGGTTGATCAATATCCTATCCCTGTCGAGATTTGTCTTCCTGAGCAGTTAATCAAGGTAAAAGGGGATAAAAATCGTCTTAAACAAGTGTTTTTGAATTTAATCGACAATGGGGTGAAATATTCCCATTCTCCCGAACCGATTGTCCTGAAACTGAGTCAAGAGAAACAACAGGCAAAAATAGAAGTGTGCGATCGCGGTGTAGGTATTCCCCTAGCAGATCAAACCCGCATTTTTGAACGGTTTTATCGGGTAGATGAAGCCAGAAGTCGCAACGTTGGGGGAACTGGTTTAGGGTTATCTATCGTCAAAACTCTCGTAGAAGGAATGGGGGGAACCATCAAGGTGATTTCTCAACCCCATCAAGGAACAACGTTTACGATGCTTTTTCCTTTGTCTTGAGCGGGTTTAATTATTGTAATAAGTATGATAACTTTAAAGAATTCTCTATTCCCTAGTTTGATAATTAATTGAGGATGAATACAACAACCAAAGAACCTAACAAATATTTATTATTATCGGGAGATGCTGAACGTCAGAAATTAGAAGTTAATTTTTGGCTAATCTCTTTGATGGCTTTATTACTATTTATTGCAATTTATACCCTGACTTTATTGTTGTTAAGACCTACGTTTATTGGGGTACTGTTATATGAAAGAGGGTTTACTCAGTTTTTGGTCATTTATTTAGCTTGTTTTGTGGTGTCTTTAACCGTTATGAAACTGATTAAGCTACAACAAGAATCCTTAGCGTTACGTCGTTCTTGGGTTCCTCAAACTGTGACCTTTGATAATCCGCGATCGCGGGATTTATTGACTTTACAAAACAATTTAACTAAACATAATCAACTTCTTCCTATTCGTTGTAGTCGTATTTTAGGGGCTTATATTCAGTCAGGAAGTCGTAAAATTGCCTCGGAATTGGCGTTAGATGATTCGACGTTTTATTTGAGCGCAACGGATGCTTCTTATAGTTTTCCCCGTGTATTGGTTTGGGCGATTCCCTTATTAGGATTTATTGGAACAGTAATCGGTATTAGTCAAGCGGTTAATGGGTTTTCTAGTTTCCTGGAACAAGCAGGAGAAATTGAACAAATTAAAGAAGGAATTGGTACCGTAACCAGTGGGTTAGCAGTAGCGTTTGACACCACTTTATTAGCGTTATTATTGAGTGTTTTGGTGATGATTCCTTTAGTTTTAGTAGAAAGAATGGAATCTCGATTACTCCTGAGAATTGATATTTATATCAATGATTTGGTGTTACCCCGTCTCAAAGAAAGAAGCGATAATTTAGATTATGATGGTATTAATCAATCCATTCGTCAAGCGTTTCAAGACTATTTACCTAACCCTGAAGCGTTAATCAAACCGGCAGAAATCTATGCACAGCAAGCAGCCGAAAATTTTTCTCAAAGCTTTATTTCAGAGATGGAAAAATTACAACAATTAAGCGGTAATTTAATCGAACAACTTGACAAAATTAACAATATGAGCATCGAAGAAAGAAGCAAATTTCTGGAAACCTTGGACCAACAATTAAACGTCAACCGAGAACTTTCTCAGTCTATGATTACAGAAATTAAACACATTCAACCCATCCTAGAAAAATTAAGTAAACCCCGTTTAATTACTTTTACTGATTCCGAAGAACTATAACTTATGCGTCGTCGTTCTTTTGCTAAAAAATCCCTAGAAGTCGAATTATTTCCCTTCCTTTCGATTTTAGCTTGTACCATTGGTACACTCATTTTATTGATCATTGTTTTAACCACCCAACTTTTAAAAAATGAACGAGAAATTACCATTATTGCTAAACAAGAAACCACCGGGGAAAATCAAGGTAAACTCCCCAAATATATAGAATGTCGAGAGGATGGTGTTTTACTACATCCTAGTCAGGTTTTTGTCCCCAAAGCTGACATTAATAATCGGCGATCACCCCTAAATCAATTAATTCGGGAGGTACAAAAAAACAAAGATAAACAGTATTTAATTGTGGTCCTTCGTCCCCAAGGAATCGATGTATTTCAACAAGTTAGAGACATAGTAGAAAAACGGGGGATCGATATTGGATACGAACCCATTGATGCAGATTGGAAATTAAAAATAGAAGAATTAACCAACAATGAGAACTAGAAGATACCGTCATTTAAACTCACCTAATCAAAACCTAGATTCTTTCCTCGATATTCTTACCAATACGGTTGGAGTCTTAATGTTTATCAGTTTATTTATTACCGTTGTCGCAGTGGAATCTAGTACCATTGTCACAACCCCTTTAGTTTCTAACACGGAAAAAAACCCCCGCTTTTTTGAAGTCAGAAATAACAAAATATCTTACATTGACGATGAAGAAATTGATCGTCAAATTTCCCTTTTAATGAAAAATCTACCTGAATGTTCTTTACCCGAACTTCCCGGTAACTTAGACACTTACACCTATCAATTTTATCTCAATCGTATTCAAGAATACGAAAATTGTCGAGCGCAAACCATTCAAAGTTTTCGCCGTTTTAGGGGAGAAACAGAACATTATAAGGTCAAATTTTATGACCTCGATGCACTTATTTATGAACCCGTAACTCCCGAAACAGGAGAATCTTATAAAACCATTGCTCAAACAGACTCAAGTTTTAGTCAAACCTTAGAAAAGTTCGATCCCAAAACAGATTATTTAGCATTTCTGGTACGTCCCGATAGTTTTTCTGCTTTTAGAACAGCAAGAAAACAAGCCTGGAAAGCAGGGTATAATGTAGGTTGGGAACCCTTAAAACAAGAAATTCCCATCATTTTCGGTTCCAATGGAAGAACAGTGGGAGTACAATAGTTATTCAACGGGACTGGCCGGATTTGAACCGGCGACCTAGCGCTTCAGATTGGTGTAGGTTTCCCTACTCTCTGGACTATTCCTTCACCCTAGATAACAGTGTATCCGTAGGTGGTGGCCGTTATGTTATCAGCGTTTTTGTCGTTTAACTGTCCCCTAGGTCACTGATAACCAGTCTCTGCACCTTCTCTACCGGGGTCGTAGAGCTTGGCTCAAGATTACCCTATCTAATGTCTAGACTTAGGCTTCCTTGAATTTGACCACATTCATTCCCGACGTTTCCGCACAGGATGCCCGACATTTCAGGAGGCGCTTGCTCTATCCAACTGAGCCACAGCCCCTTATTCGACTTCTAATTATAACTGCTAAAGTCATTATAATCAATCATTACCTAGAAATTCCTGTAATTGGTTCAAGACTTTTTCTGCATGATTTTTCACTCTCACGTTTGACCAACGATAAACAATTGTACCCTCTGGGTCAAGCAAAAAAGTAGAGCGAATGATTCCCATATATTCCTTCCCCATAAACTTTTTTAAACCCCAAACACCATAAGTTTCAGCCACTTGATGGTCTATGTCGCAAAGCAATTCTAAAGATAAACTGTGCTTATCAATAAACTTACAATGAGATTTTTCTGTATCGGGACTGATACCGAGAATTTTTGCCCTCAGTTTCTCAAATTCTGGTGTTAATTTCGTAAAATCTTGTGCTTCGGTTGTACATCCTGGAGTGTTATCTTTGGGGTAGAAATATAACACTAACCATTGTCCTAAAATATCTTCTAACTTAATACTTTCACCCCTTTGGTTATTAAGGGTAAAATGGGGCGCGTTTTGTCCAATTTTCAATAAATCACTCATAATACATTCAAAAAATAAAAGTTAATGGTACAGAGTCGTCATTGTTAACAACTGATAAGTGGAAAAACCCATAACCGATGAGGGAAAAAACTTTCCGTAATTTTACTCCTGACAAATTTTCCCATACTCCGTTATTTTAGAGATAAATAAGGAAATTAACCATATGATTGACTTAATTTTACCTTAGAAGCATTATTAAAGCGAAATCAAAAGGCTTTACTTCATGTCAGACAAGGTGGAGTGGGTCAAAAATTTGCCCATGCAGTTGCTTTATTGGATATTAATCAACAAGATAAGACTTTACCCCTTGGTAACCCTCTATTTGGGACAGATATAAGAGAGATTAAACAATTAGATGGTTATTGGTTTGGTGAAGTTATTTTTGTTAATTAGTTACTTGAATATTTCAGAGGAATTATTATGATCGACTTAATTGTACCTAGTTTTATCGGTTTAGGGTTAGGTGGTTATTTAGGAAATGATTTAGCTAAAAAAGGAATCACCGCAGAAAATGCCTTAGAAAAACATCAAAAAACAGCGAGGGTCATTTTTATTAGTTTAGCGGGTATTTTAACCTTATTAATTGTTATCGATCGCTCAAATTTATCCTATTATCTTCCCCAAGTTTTTCCTCATATTCTTTCTCTTCATATACAAGCGGTTTTTGATAATGTTTTATTGTCTTTTGGCTGTTTCATTTTTGGACTTTTATTATTGTTAGAATTATCTGGATGGTCATCGAGAAAACGGAGAAATCAATTACTATTAGGATTAGGGGTAATTACTTGTTGCTTATCCTTATTATTTTATTGGTTTTCTCCTATTGTTAATGATGTGGGAGAATTAAGAGTGGTTGATGGTGTGGTCTTACAATCGACCACTGTAACTTGTGCGCCGGCTAGTATCGCAACCTTAGCTAGATTGAGTGGAAAACATCCCGAAATAGATGAAAAACAAGTAACAAAATTGACAAATACTAATCGCTTAGGAACGAATACATTAGCAGAAATTTCCGCAATGGAAGCGTTAGGATTAAATCCAGAATATCATCATGATTTAACCTTAAAAGACTTAATTAATCGTAAACAACTGGCGTTACTTCATGTTAAACAACGGTGGCTAAGTCAGCAGTTTCCCCATGCAGTTGTTTTAATGGGTATTGACAGTGAAAAAGAAGAATTAATCATAGGAAATCCCCTTTTTGGCACAGAGGCTAAACGTTTTAGCGAATTGAAAGGTTACTGGTTTGGTGAAGCAATTTTCATCAATTAGTTTGCATAGGGGCAATTTTTAATCTTAAAAGTTGCCCTTTTTTTTAACAAGAAAAACATCAACTACCGAAAGCAAGACCAAAAAAGATAACCCCTATTCCACTAATACCAAACCCCATCATTTAAAGTGATGAAGGATTAAGCAATAATTGAGTAAATATCCTTATTCGCCTAAAGTTGATTATAATACAAGAGTTAGTCAATGATGCTAGATTAAGAATGAATCAAGATTCTATTTTAACAGAAGTTATTTTAAGTCATAACCGTCAATCTTTAGGAAAAATCAAGTTAGATTGGAATCCCCAAAAAGGCCATAATATCGAGTTAGAAGGGAAAATATATACAATCTTAGAGTATCATAATCACTATCAATATCAACTAGGGGGTTATCGCTTAAAGAAAGTTTCTCTTTATGTACAAAAAACATCAGATATTCAGGAAAAAACATTGATTAATGGTCGTTGGATTTTAGGTGACATTAATTGTCGTTTTAATGCTGATTCTGAGATAGTAAATTGTGCTGTTAACCCTGAAGGTTATTGTAAACATTGTCAGTTTTTTGAATCAAAAGAAGATGATATAGTTAACAATTAACCTAAAATTTCTCCTACTTTTAAATGAGTGCCATTCACTAAATCCCAACCCGACTGGGGACGTTTACCAGATCGTTGAATTTCTGAGAGTAATAGTAACCCTTTTCCTGTTTTCAGAATAGGTCCAAAATTCTTAATTAGAGTGATAACTTCCCCCGGTTTACCTACACTTTTATCTAAAGAGTGTACTTGATTTTTTAAACCTTGAAACCGATCATCTAATCCTTGTAAATAATCATTATCAATGGGAATAGTCGCCATTATTTTTAATTTATCATCTCGAAAAGATGTAAAACAGTTAGGATAAAATCCCCTAGTTTGATTATGAATTGCGATGGCTGATTTATTCCAGTCAATGATAAAATCATCTTTATTAATCAAAGAAGCATAAGTTGCTTCCTCATTATTTTGAGGAATGGGTTTAATTTCACCAGCTTCTAATTTTTGCAAAGTTTCAATCAACAAATTCGCCCCTTGATTAGCCAACTTCTCAGCAATTTGATAAGCATTATCAAACAAATTAATGTCAGTATAAGCCTTTAATAACATATCCCCTGTATCCATTCCCTCATCCATTAACATTGTAGTGATTCCGGTTTGTTTCTCACCGTTATAGAGACACCATTGAATGGGGGCTGCACCCCGATATTGAGGTAAAATAGAACCATGAACATTAATACATCCCAGTTTAGGCATTTGCAGAATTTCTGATGATAAAATCTGTCCATAAGCCACCACCACAAACACATCAGCTTGACTATTTTTTAACTGTTCAAGGGTGTCTTGATCTTTTTTAATTCTTTTGGGTTGCCAAATAGGAATATCATAATTTAACGCAACTTTTTTAATGGCTGAGGGAATTAATTGTTTACCTCTTCCTCGTCTTTTATCTGGTTGTGTGACTACTCCGATAACATTAAACTGAGGCTGATTGAATAATTTTTGTAACGTGGGTAGAGCAAATTGAGGAGTTCCAAAAAAGATAACCTGCATCACATATTTTACTAGAGTTCTCTTCTATTTTAAGATAAACTGGGAAGTAATTAAACAACTTTTTCAACTAACCGAGAAAAATAGATAAAACTTCCATGGAGGATCAGGAAAATCATGCCCCAAACTTCTCAAGAACCAGCAATTATTGCCCAAGATGTGGAAAAATGGTATGACAATAACTTTCATGTTTTACAAGGGGTGAGTCTTACGGTAACCCAAGGAGAAGTAGTGGTTATTATGGGACCATCTGGTTCAGGAAAATCTACCTTTATTCGGACCTTTAATGCCTTAGAACCTTATCAAAAAGGTAGTATAATTATCGATGGTATTAAACTGTCCTATGATCTCAAAAATATTGAAGCCATTAGACGAGAAGTGGGAATGGTATTCCAACAATTTAATTTATTTCCCCATTTAACTGTCCTTAATAATGTGACTTTAGCCCCCATTTGGGTGAGACATTGGAAAAAAGAAAAAGCCGAAGCCAAAGCCATGCAACTATTAGAAAAAGTCGGGATTTTGGAACAGGCACACAAATATCCTGGTCAATTATCCGGGGGACAACAGCAACGGGTAGCGATCGCCCGTGCTTTGGCCATGGAACCGAAAATTATGCTATTTGATGAACCGACTTCCGCCCTCGATCCAGAAATGATCAAAGAAGTCTTGGATACCATGCGTAGTCTAGCAGATGGAGGAATGACCATGGTCTGTGTCACCCATGAAGTAGGGTTTGCGCGAGAAGTTGCGGATAGGGTTGTGTTTATGGATGGAGGAAAAATAGTAGAAATAGCAACCCCTGAAGACTTTTTTAATAACCCCCAAGAAGAAAGAAGTCAGAAATTTTTATCACAAATTTTGTAAACTAATTAAAGTCAATAATGATGCTCACTGAACCGATAATTTTAAACATAAAAAATGTTGGCTTAAGTAATGACCAATTTTATCAACTTTGCCAAGTTAATGACCAATGGCGACTAGAAGAAACAGCCCAAGGAGAACTAATAATTATGCCCCCAGTTGGTGCTATTAGTGGTAACAGAGAATCAGAGTTAAATGGTTTAGTTTGGTTATGGAATCGTCAAACCAAACTCGGGAAAGTATTTAGTTCTTCTACGGTTTTTATCTTACCGAATGGGGGTAAACGTTCCCCCGATGTGGCTTGGATTTCTAACGAAAGATGGAAACAATTGACTTTAGAAGAACAAGAAAAATTTGCCTCTATTTGTCCCGATTTTGTCATAGAATTAAGATCAAGAACTGATGCTATAAGTCAACTGCAAAGCAAGATGCAAGAGTACCTTAATAGTGGTTTAAAGTTGGGGTGGTTAATCGATCCACAAAGCCAAAAAGTAGAAATTTATCGTCAAAATAAACCGACAGAAATTCTGTCATTACCCACTACTTTATCAGGAGAAAATGTGTTACCTGAATTTAGTTTAGAGTTGACTAAATTTTGAATAGATTTACATTATGTAGTTAGTTCTAGGTAAAACTTATCTAAAATCGTTTTTTTGGTCGATAATTAGCCACTGATTCCACTAAACCCAAGGCCAGAAAATTCGTTAATAAAGCTGATCGCCCGTAACTTAACCAGGGTAGGGGAATTCCTGTAATGGGGGCTAAACCCACAGTCATACAAATATTAACAATTCCCTGGAAAGCGATCATCGATAACATTCCGATGGCCAATAATGAACCAAAATTATCATTAGCTTGACAAGCAATTATAACTAAGCGAAAACAAATCAACCAAAACGCAACCAAAACAGCAATGGAACCGATAAAGCCAAACTGTTCCCCCACCGCCGAAAAGATAAAATCCGTATGTTGTTCAGGGATAAAATTTAACTGAGTTTGGGTACCTTCAAATAATCCCCGTCCCCACAATTCACCGGAACCAATAGCGATCCGAGATTGAATGAGTTGATAACCCCCACCCAAGGGATTTTTTTCAGGTTCTAGAAAGAGGGTTAAACGATCCTTTTGATACTCTTTCAATAACCCCCAAAAAATACCACTGAGATGTCCGGCTACACAATTTATAGCCACGGCCACGGCGGTAGATACAAAGCGTAACGGTAAGGTAAACCAAGCAATTAATCCCATTAATGCCACCCAAATCACCCACCCAGGAAACAGCACATTGAATAAAATCGCTGACACAATGGGGGACACCATCAAAATAAGCCATCCGGGGGACATATTTGCCCAGTAGAGCATCCCTAAAGTGATAGCTCCAAACACCAACCCAGTCCCCAAGTCCGGTTGTAACATAATTAACACCCAAGGGACAGCCGTTACCCCTAAAATACGTAAGACAGAAGGGATAGTCCGGGCATCCTTTTCGTGTAGTAAAGCTGCTAAGGTGATAATTAAGCCAACTTTGGCAAACTCTGACGGTTGAATATTAAAGCCCCCAATTTCGATCCAACTTTGCGCCCCATTGGCCGCGACCCCAATGGCAATAACCGCAATCAAGGAGAGGTTTGTAATAGCGTAGGTGATCCAGTGCCACTGCCTTAAACTTTCGCAACGAAAACGGGCGATAAATAAAGCGATCGCCACACCTAACCCGCCAAATAGCCAATGTTGCCACCAAGTGACAGAGGTTTCATGGAGTTCCGTACTGCGAATCATTAGTCCCCCAACCGTGGTTAAGCCCACCACCAAGATTAATAATAACCAGTCAACTTGGGGGAAAGACGATAACCACAGAGGGGTTGTCCGTTTGCGACTTCCTCGGTAAGCGTATTTGGTGGCCCGTAACATCATAATGGGGGGAACTCCTCACAAAACTAGCACTTCTGCTTCCGATAATCATATTAGGGTTTAAGTCAAGCAAAAGACAAGAATCTTAATCTTAAGCTAAGGCCGCCACCGACACTTTAGCTGCAATATTTTGAGCGATCGCTGTCAAAGCCTGAGCCGAGGCCGACTCTGGGGCTGACATGACAATGGGAACCCCTTTATCTCCCCCTTCTCTGAGGGCAATTTCCAGGGGGATACAGCCCAAGAGAGGGACTTGTAATTCTTTTGAGGCTTTTTCCCCTCCACCGGAACCAAACAGGTCATAGCTGCGTTCTGGTGCGTCTGGGGGGATAAAATAGCTCATATTCTCCACAATACCCAACACCTTCACCCCCAGTTGTTCAAACATTTTTAAGCCACGACGGGCATCTAAGAGGGACACGGTTTGAGGAGTGGTCACAATCACAGCCCCGGCCATGGGAACCCCTTGCGCTAAGGTTAACTGAGCATCCCCTGTTCCTGGGGGCATATCTACAACTAGATAGTCTAAGTCGCCCCAGTTGACTTGATAGAGAAATTGGCGAATAATGCCATTGAGCATCGGTCCGCGCCAAATCACCGGTTGATCAGGGTCGATTAAAAAGCCCATAGACACCATTTTCACCCCATAATTAAAGGCGGGTTGGAGAATGTCTCCTGCTTCATTTTTTTCGACTTGCACCTCCGTATTTTCCAGTCCTAACATGGTGGGTGCGTTCGGTCCGTAAATGTCAGCGTCCAGTAAGCCAACCTTGGCCCCAGTCTGAGCCAAGGCTACGGCAATATTGACCGCAACGGTGCTTTTGCCAACGCCTCCTTTACCACTAGAAACCGCAATGATGTTTTTTGTTCCTGCCACGGACTGCTGGTTCGGGAGAGCTTTTTGTTGGGGGGTTTCTGCTGTAACTTCCACTTCTACGTTTTCTACCCCTGGTAGGGTGGTCACGGCTTTTTTGCAGTCTTCGACAATAAATTCTCGTAAAGGACAAGCCGGGGTGGTTAAGACCAGGGTAAAGCTCACGTTACCGTCTTCTACAGCAACGTTACGAATCATATTGAGGTCTACTAAACTTTTTTGTAGTTCTGGGTCTTGAACCGGTCGTAATACGTCTAAAATGGCTTGAGTATTGAGCATTGTATTTTATGAGTTTCTCCTATCTATCATTAAGCAGACCTAAGGGTTGCTCCAATTGCTTATTTAGTTAATCTTAACGGTTTTAGGATCACCTTCAGAATAGTTTTTTTGACTTCTCCCCACACTTCCCACACTCAACTTAACTAGAAGATTGATACACCCAATTGAAACCTGCGATTAAGCGTCCACCATGAACTTAGGTGAAAACCCCCATGTGGTAAAATGCCATGTTGTATCAGTTATAAATGGCAGTGATTGAACGTTATACCTTGCCAGAAATGGGCCAACTGTGGACCGATAGCTATAAGCTGAAAACTTGGTTACAAGTAGAAATTGCAGTTTGTGAAGCTCAAGCAGAATTAGGTTACATTCCCGTTGAAGCAGTAGCAGAAATTAAAGAAAAAGCGAATTTTGACCCCCAACGGGTACTAGAAATTGAAGCAGAAGTGCGCCATGATGTCATTGCCTTTCTGACTAACGTTAATGAATATGTGGGGGATGCTGGCCGTTACATCCATTTGGGCTTAACCAGTTCTGATGTTCTCGATACGGCTTTGGCTCTGCAATTGGTGGCCAGTTTAAACTTAATATTAGAACGCCTCGAAGATTTGATCCAAGCTCTCCGTTATCAAGCGCAACAACACCGTAACACCGTCATGGTGGGGCGATCGCATGGTATCCACGCTGAACCCATTACCTTCGGGTTTAAGTTAGCCGGTTGGTTAGCCGAAGTCTTACGCAACCGAGAACGATTAGTGAATCTACGCAGTACCATTAGTGTCGGTAAAATATCCGGTGCTGTGGGAACTTATGCCAATGTTGACCCCAGGGTAGAAGCCTTATCCTGTCAATATTTGGGCTTGGAACCGGATACCGCTTCCACTCAAGTCATCTCCCGCGATCGCCACGCCGAATTTGTGCAACAATTGGCCTTATTGGCTTCTTCTGTGGAACGGTTTGCGGTTGAAATTCGTAACTTACAACGCACCGATGTTTTAGAGGTGGAGGAATACTTTTCTAAAGGGCAAAAAGGGTCTTCTGCTATGCCTCATAAACGGAACCCCATTCGTTCGGAACGTTTAACGGGTATTGCCCGCATTATTAGAAGTTATACAGTTGCTGCGTTGGAAAATGTCGCCCTATGGCACGAAAGGGATATATCCCATAGTTCCGTAGAACGGGTGATGCTACCCGATACTTGTATTTTGACCCATTTTATGTTGAAAGAAATTACCAATTTAGTGAAGAATTTATTGGTTTATCCCGACAACATGAAACGCAATATGAATGTGTATGGTGGGGTTATTTTTAGTCAACGGGTATTACTCGCTCTAGTGGAAAAAGGAATGAGTCGAGAAGATGCTTATCAAGCAGTGCAAAAATGCGCCCACGAAGCTTGGAATAAAGAGGATGGTGATTTCTATGAGTTAGTGTGTAAAGATGCTCAGGTGAAGCAATATCTTTCGGCTGAAGACATCGAAAAATGTTTCGATCCTCAACATCATTTACAGAACTTAGATACCATTTATCAACGATTAGGTATTTGAGAATTGTAGATATTGTAGGTTGGGTTTCGTTCCTCTACCCAACACATCACTCTGAGTTGACACTCTCCCGTTAAATCACAGATTGTAACGGGAGATTCTTGCTTCTTTCTTTCAGATTGCCTCGTAACTAGATGTTAATTTATCCTGATGTCGGGCAGAATACCCCATCCTTCTCAATGGTGTGCATCAATGACCGACCAAAATATCAACGGCGAAGCGTCCATTAAAAATAATCACCCTCAATATCTTACCTTTAAATTCCCAATCCCTCCCATGCTAAAAGGGAAAAAGATTCATGAGTTTAGGATTATTCCTAAATATAACGGTCGTTATTTTGTCGCTCAATTTGTCTATGAAATTAAGGAGGTTAGGGTAGAGAATCTAGATAAAGATCAATGTTTAAGCTTAGACTTAGGACTGAACAATTTAGTAGCAGCAATTGATACAAAAGGGTCGTCATTCCTAGTGGATGGACGAAAACTAAAATCAATCAACCAATGGTACAATAAGCAGCTAAGTAAATTACAGTCTCTTAAGGATATACAGGTCATAAAAAGATTAACCAATAAAATGGCCAAGTTAATCTTAAAGAGAACCAATCAGGTAAATGATTACTTGAAAAAGACAGCGAGATTAGTGATTAATTACTGTCTAGCACATAAATTAGGAACCTTAATTGTAGGAGTTAATGAAGGTTGGAAAACGAGGATTAATATTGGTAAAGTCAATAATCAAAACTTCGTTCAAATTCCTTTTCATGCCCTCAGACAACAACTAACCTACTTGTGTAAAAGATATGGAATTAATTACATTGAACAAGAAGAGTCCTATACCAGTTTAGCCAGTGCATTAGATTTAGATGAGCTACCAGAATATAATGCAGACAATCCACAAACCTACGAATTTTCAGGAAATAGAATAAAGAGAGGTTTGTATCGGACTAAGAATAAAAAATTAGTCAACTCAGATATCAATGGTTCTGCTAACATTGGACGTAAAAGTAAAGCCAATCTCTTTGAAAAGAGGGAGGTATTAGAGGGGCTTTTGGACGCTCCAATGCGATACTTTATCGTGTAAAGAATCCCCATCGCCTTGCGTTGGGGTAGTTCAAGAAAATCTCTGGAATCATCTTTCCCACTCTCTACGTCTGCTAGGATAACCTCAATCAGTTACAGTAATGGGTGAGTGAGTAGGAGTGAAAACAGGTGTTAAGTCAAGAATCTATTACCAATATTGTTACCAAAAATCGCTACAATTATCATTTATCCGAAATTATTCGCCAAAGGGCGTGGGTAGAAATCGATTTAGACGCATTAAGTCATAATGTCAGGCAAATTAGACAATTATTATCCCCCAAAACTGCCTTAATGGCCGTGGTCAAAGCGGATGCTTATGGTCATGGGGCGATCGCTGTTGCTCAAACCGTCCTCCAAGCCGGTGCAACGGCGTTGGCCGTGGCCACATTGGGAGAAGGAATCGAATTACGAGAAGCGGGAATCACAGTACCGATCCTCATTTTAGGGGCCATTAATACCCCTGAAGAAATTGCAGCCGTTGCTCATTGGCACCTAGAACCGACCCTCTGTTACCCGGAACAAGCGGTGATGGTGTCTCAAACCCTATCCCGATACGAAAAACCCTTACCCGTTCATCTTAAATTAGATACGGGGATGTCCCGTTTAGGCATCCCTTGGCACCAAGGCAGAGAATTTGCGTCCCTAGTCAAAGAATTACCCTATTTAACCCTCAGTAGCGTCTATTCCCATTTAGCCACAGCCGATGACCCCGATCTCACTAATATGTATAGGCAGTATCAATACTTTAAAAGGGCGATCGCTCAACTAAAAACCCAATCCATTCAACCCCCTCGTCTTCATTTAGCTAATTCTGCAGCCACCCTCATCGATCCCCGATTACACTACGATTTAGTCAGGGTGGGACTAGCCTTATATGGTCTGTATTCGGCTCCTCATTTGCGCTCTATCGTCCCTTTAAAGCCCGTTTTACAAGTCAAAGCCAAAATTACCCAAATCAAGACCATCCCCGCCCAGACAGGGGTCAGTTACGGTTATCAGTTTGTTAGCGATCGCCCCATGACCCTAGGGGTGGTGGGGATCGGTTACGCGGATGGGGTTCCCCGCAATTTATCCAATCGTTTACAAGTCTTAATTCACGGTCAACGGGCCCGTCAAATTGGAGCCATTACCATGGACCAATTGATGTTAGATGTTAGTCATCTTCGTCATCTTCAAGTGGGAGATGTAGTAACATTGATCGGTAAAGATGGCGATCACGAAATCACCGCCGATGACTGGGCCAAAATGTTAGGAACCATCTCTTGGGAAATTCTCTGTGGCTTTAAACATCGACTTCCCAGGATTAAACACCGCAACCCAGGTGACATCTTCCCCAACGTTCAGGATAGAAAGGAAAATTGTGAGCAGGTCAAAACTTGATTTAACGAGCCGTTTGACGAAAAAGAAATGGAAAAAAAGATTTAAGTTAATTGTGTGGATTTTGTTGGGTGTCATTGTAACCAGTTTAACCTTTAACCTATTAATCCGATTACCCATCAACTCCAATCACACAGCGGATGGTATTTTGGTGTTGGGGGGAAGTATTCGACGAGAAATCTATGCCGCACAAATCGCTTCCCAATACCCAGAGGTTCCTATTCTTGTTTCCCAAGGGTCCAAACCCCCTTGTATTAAGCTGATTTTTCAACGAGAACAAGCTCCCATGGATCGAGTGTGGGTTGAACAATGTGCTTATTCCACCTTCGATAATTTTTTCTTTTGTGTTCCCCTTCTACAGCGTCATGGTGTTCACAAAGTGAAGGTGATCACCTCACAAAGTCATCTTCCCCGAGCGAAATGGTTAGCACGCATTCATCTCTGGGCTAAAGGGATCGCCGTTGAAGTGGATACCCCGAAAGAGAAAGGGGTTCCCGGTAATCATGAATCTGACTTAAAAACGTTTTTGGATGTTACCCGCAGTTTAATCTGGGCTGTGGTGAGTCAACTGGTCCAACCTCCCTGTTTCCAGGTCACTCATTTGCAAGAAGTCAACCTTGCTGAATGGTATGACAAGGGATTTAGCTGTGAACACCAAGGAGGGTTGTCCAGGTTGGGTCAAATTGAACAAAATCGTTGAGCGCAGTCCCCATCTAAAATCTATCTGATTTAGATGGGGTTAGCCAAACGCAGTAATTACGATACAATGATAGTATATGGTACGGTAAAAGGTAAAACCTGGAGACACGACCTAATGCACCAAGAAAACTTAAGATTATAGGGTTCCAACAGAGAACTAATTGTTACTAGAACGCATCTGTTGGGTAAA
>JASJBX010000107.1 GCA_030066295.1 Crocosphaera sp. | reverse complement strand
CTTGGAATCACTCAACGGTTATCTGCCTTGATTTTGTCCAATGTCCTCATTTACTCGATTCTCTCAAAGAGATGGAACCCACTTTGCTGGAGGGGGTTGAAGCATTAGGGTTAGGAAACGCGATTATTTTTCGTCTGGGTAAAAAGTTGATGGGGTGGAAAAATATTAAGTCTTAAACCAACATTGATGGCATTTCTAAGACTTGCGACGTGGATTGGACAAAAGACGCTTCACTAATTTAGGGATTTCGTCAACATTGTTAGCAATTTTCACTTTAGCCTTTTTCAAAGCCAGAATGCTTTGATTTTCCCTAGGGTTTGCTCCCTGTTGATAAGATAGCTGACTAGCAATAATGCTACTGGCATCTCCGAAACTACGGTTAATGGGGGCTTGAAGCCCTGGAAGATAAGCGATGACTGGCTTTTCGATAGCTGAGTTGATATATTGGGCTGCCAATAACTCTGGGCTACTGTAGGGTTGGCCCAATAAAACGATCGCCTTAGTGGTTTCATCCTCTTCCATGATCTGTAACCACTGTTCAAAATTCGATCCCATGACACCATCGGACCCTAAACTAATGGCCAACGATTGTCCGAAACCCCCTTGAGTCAGACTGTTAGCCACCTCATCCATAAGGCGATCGCAGCGACTGATTATCCCCACCGGGCCTTTACTGTAAAACCCTGGTTCCATCACCCCCAACCAAAACTGATCCGGAACCAGTAACCCTTCACTCCCCGAGCCTAACACAAACGTATGGGTCACTTGAGCTTGTTCGAGGAGGGTGATCAAATCGAGAGGAGGAACCCCAGAGGTAACAATCACCAACTGTTCGATGCCGGCTGCCATCGCTTCTAAACCCGCGTCTAACACCTCATAAGGGGGACTCAAGATTAAACTAATATCGATTTCCCCTACCGCCTTAACCGCGTCTTCCACCAAGGTAAAAACAGGAATATCGTTGATGTCGGAGGTTTGTTCATCAAGGGTGATCCCTGCCACGATATTAGTGCCTTGGGCCTTCATCCGCGCTGCATAACCCAGGCCCAAGGGATGAGTAATCCCCTGAATTAAAATTTTACTATCGGCTTCCCATTTCATAATGTTCTATCGTTCGCTTAATTGAAATTCAACTACTGATGGCAACAGTTTTTTTAACCGCCTCCGTCAGATGGGTAAAACAGTGAATCGGGACATCGGACAAAGACGCTTCTATAGCCTGTAAATCCTCCACAGCCAGTCGCACCACCCATTTGACAGGGTTGGTCTTAGAAGAAGGGGTGATCGGCCGTTGATGGGTGGAATTAGAGCCGGTGGGTCTAGGTAACCGTTCCTCGCTATCCGATGGTAGCACCAACGGTTGACAATAATCTTTCAACGCCTCGGCCACCAATTCCGAGGTTGGCTGATTGCTGACAATATTGATCAAAATCACTTCCACATCGGGAAGGGTGAGCATTTTATCGATGGCAATGCCTAACTGTCTCATTAAGGATTTACTGCTACTTTTTTCTTCAATAATAAAAGCTCCTAGCAGTTTTCCTTTTTGGTTCACCAGCAAATCCCAGGTGGTCAACGTCAGCCCTGCCCCATTAGCAATAATACCAATTTTTCCCTCTTTTTCTTTTGCTTGTAGCCAACGGGGTTTTTGGGGAGGGGTCGTCACGATGGTTGCTTTCGGGGCCACCGTAGCAGACTCATCGGTTTTTGGTTTGAGAAAGCTCAATAGGTCCAAATGGCGAGATAAAGCCATATCATTGACCGTAATTTTCCCATCCAAAGCCATCACCTCTCCCGAAGCACTCACCGCTAAGGGATTAATTTCGATTAAGTCCAGGTCTTTTTCGATGAACAACTGATACATTTTTTCCAAAATGGTGCTAACCCCATGAATGAGGCGACCTTGTAGCCCCATTTTCGTGGCTAACCGGCGGGCATAAAAGGGAGAAAACCCTTGATCTAGCACCACTTTGTGCATATGTTGTAACAAAGTTTCCACATCAATTCCCCCTTTCGCCGAACCCATTAACACGGGCCGTTGCAGTTGATAGTCGAGAAGAATGGACAAGAATATCTCGTCTTGGGTATCGTAACGGGCTTCGGCCAGGATAACTTCCGGGTATTCCCCTAAAATGGGAAGACTAAAAATCGCCTGGGCCGCTGCCACCGCATCGATGGTATTTTGGACAAAACGGATACCCCCGGCCCGGCCCCGTCCCCCCGAATGGACTTGGGATTTGAGGACCACCGGATAACGAATATGAAGGTGTTTCAGTTCGCTTAATTGAGCAATGGGTTGGGAGGGTAAAACAGGAATGCCTACCTGATGAAACAGTTCTTTTGCTTGATATTCCAATAAATCCATTGTGTTTGTTAATTTGTCCCCTTAACGAACTTGTTTGAGACTTTCCACTTTCTTGTTAAACAGTTCTGTAATTAAACTTAGCACGGTGCGGTTTTCCCGAACTTTAATGTTAGCCGTCACCGACATTCCTGATTGTAAGGGAATGTCACGCTCAGCCGTGTCTAGATATTGTTGATCTAATTGAACTTTCGCGGGAAAGCGATAATATTGATGGATTTCGTCCGGTTCGAGGGCATCGGACCCAATGGACAGAACTTCCCCTTTAATGTCGCCAAATTCGCTAAAGGGAAAGGAGTCAATGCGGACATCCACCCGTTGGCCCACCCGCACAAAACCGATATCTTGGTTGGTGATATTCACTTCGGCGATCAAATTATCGTCAGGGACAATTCTCAGCAGGGGTTCGGTTTGGTTTGGGGGCGGAACATAACCGGGCCCTGCGTGCAGATCGAACACCGTTCCCCCTACAGGGGCTTTGATTTCCTGATATTTGAGCGTTACATTAGTCCGACTAATCTGACTGCCTAATTCAGCGATGCGTTTATCGTTTTCGACAATAGATTTATTCAGTTGACTATCAATGTCGGCAATTCTTTCGTTATTGTCAGAAATTTTATCCCTTACATCTTTTTCGGTTAGTTTAACGGTATTAACTAATCGAGCTTGGGCTTGACTAATGGCAATTTTTAAGCGTTTTTCTTCTTCAGAAAACCGTTCAATTTCTTTGCGCCGATCTTGAACCTGTTGGTTTTGGCGAGCGTACTCAATGGTTCCGTTAGACCGTAGTTCGGTTAATCGTTGTCGTCGATCGCTCATGTCTCTTTGCCGTTGTTCCACCTGTAACTTCGCTACCCCTCCTTCTTCGGCTAAGGGAATCAGATCCTCTAGGATATTTTCTTCAATTTCCAAGGCTTTTTCTGCTTCAGCGATCGCTTGTTTATTCCTTTGTTCGATCTCCCCTAACACTTTGCGATCGTCCAGTAATTGTTTTTTGGCATCGGCTAATTCCACCTGGGTTTGTCGGAGTTGTTTTCCGAGTTGGTCCATTTCCAATTGGGCGGCCAGGGCCCGAGAGGAAGATTCGGCTTGGGAAGCGCGTAGTCGGGCAACTTGTTCGGCGGTTAAGGTGGTGCCTGGGCTGGAATTGCCTAATTCGACTTGGTAGAGGCGATTTTCTGCTTTGAGGGCGGCGCGGTTACGGGCCAGGGCCGCCACTTCTGTTGGTAAATCGAGTTTAACAACGGCCCGTTCCACATCTGAGGGGTTGAGAGAAGTATTCATCAGGGTCCGATAAAAGCGGTTTTCCTGTTCTAAGGAGGCTTTGACTTTTTCTAGGGATTTTAATTCTGCGGTACTGGCTTCAGAATCGAGAATAACTAAAATATCTCCCTTGTTGACTTTTTCTCCATCTTCCACCAACACCTCTTCCACCACTGCACCGCCAACGGGGGGGGCGTGAACTTCTGTGACCGCTTCTTGGGGTTTGAGTTGACCTTGGGCCGGGACCACCTGTTCAATTTTAGCAATGGCGGCCCAGATAATACTGGCGGTGGTCACCCCAATAATGGTCCAAACCACGCCCCGAGACCAACTGGGAGATTGACGGAGGATCACCGCTTGTTCGGAGGTGATAGGGGCGAGAAAATTAGTGGATAAGGCATCGTTGCCACTATTGGTGGTGGCTAAGGCTGATGAGCCTTGGTTAGAATTTTTTTGGGTAAGATCGTCGTCTTGTTCGTGTCTACCATTGGTGTTAATCATAATGTGTTCCTATAAAAAGAATTCAATGGGTGTTAGAAGAACTATGCCGCTACGGGAAAGGCACTCATGCAAAAGGCAAAAGTCAAAAGTCAAAAGTTAACTGAGACGAGGTTCACTGATGGCCTTCTTGTTGTTGATAAAGGTAGTAATAGCGACCTTTGAGGGCCATTAATTCGTCGTGGGTTCCTTGTTCCACTACCGATCCTGAATCCATCATTAAAATGACATCGGCACTTCTGATGGTGCCTAAGCGGTGGGTAATAAAGAAAACGGTGCGATCGCTAAAGGCGTTTAATAGGTTTAAACAGACTTGTTGTTCGGTGGCATAGTCTAAGGCACTGGTGGCTTCGTCTAATACTAGGATTTGGGGGTTTTGTAGCACGGACCGGGCGATGGCAATCCGTTGTCGTTGTCCCCCAGATAGGGCCGATCCTCTTTCCCCCACATTGGTATTGTACCCATTGGGCAGGGTCATGATAAACTCGTGGGCTGCAGCAACAGTGGCCGCTTCGATAATCTCTTCGGTGGTGGCATCGGGGTTAGTCAGGGCGATATTATCCTGTACGGACCCCTCGAATAAGAGGGTTTCTTGGGGAACCACGCCTACTTGACGACGCAGGGAATAGAGTTCCACTTTCGAGATGTCGTACCCATCGATAAGAATACGACCGGCTTCGGGTTCGTAGAGTCGTGAAATGAGTTTGGTGAGGGTACTTTTTCCAGCCCCACTGCCCCCAACCACGGCGATGAAGGTACCGGCGGGGAAGTCAATGCTAATATTTTTCAGTTGTAGGGGTCCGTGTTGTTTGAAGCGGAAGGAAACATTGTCGTATTTAACCGCCCCTTGAATGGCTGGCATGGGAATATTGCTGCGATCGCGTTCGGCTTCTTGAGGGGTATCGACAATATCGGCTAACCGTTCTAAGGAGAGGGCGGTTTCTTGGAAGTTTTGCCACAGTTGGGTCAGTCGTAAAATCGGCGAGGTGACGTAACTGGCAATGATGCGGAAGGCGATTAATTGTCCTAAACTCAGTTCTTGTTGCAGCACTAAATAGGCCCCCACCCATAACACCAATAGCCCGGACAGTTTATTGAGGAAGCCACTGGTGGAACTGGCTAAGGTGGAGGTGATCACCGTATTGAACCCAGCCGACACATAACGGGCGTATTTTTCTTGCCATTGCCACCGCGATCGCAGTTCGATATTCTGGGCTTTAACGGTTTGTATCCCTGACATCACTTCTACCAAATAGGACTGGGTTTGGGCGTTCCGTTCGGCTTTGGTTCTCAGTTGACGGCGAATGGTGGGGGAGAAGATCAAGGTCATCACCACGAAAATCGGCACAATGCCCAACGCCACTAAGGTTAACAGGGGACTATACACCACCATCACCGCGATATACACCACGGAAAACACCGCATCTAACACCACGGTTAGGGCGGTTCCTGTCAAAAATTGACGAATATTTTCTAATTCATTAACCCGGGTGGAAATTTCCCCCACGGGCCTCCGTTCAAAGTATCTCAAGGGCAACCGCAACAGGTGATCGATAATTTCTGACCCCAAACTCATATCGATGCGGTTGGTGGTATCCACAAACAGATAGGTTCGCAGGGTGGTCAACACCGCTTCAAAAATGGCGATAATTAATAAAAATGTCCCTAAAACCTGTAAGGTATCGGCACTATTCTGCACGATCACCTTATCAATAATCACCTGAATCATCAAGGGATTGGCTAAGCCGAATAATTGCACAAAAAAGGAGGCAATAAAGACTTCGGCCAACACCCGACGGTATTGTTTGAGGGCTGGAATAAACCAACTTAAGCCAAACCGTTGTTGTGGGGTGTCTTTGGTGGGTTGTAATAATAAAACTTCTCCATCTTCTCCCCACTTTTCTAGGAACTCCCGGGGGGTGCGGCGCAAAATCCCCAATTCCGGCACAGCCACCACCACTTCTTTATCGCTCACATCGTACAAAATGGCCAAACTCTCCTGCCAAGTCAGTAGGGCTGGGGTTTTGAGTTGGGTAAAGGAGGAGGCGGGAATTTTGATTAATTGGGCGTTGAGTCCCATTAATTCCGTAATTGCCCCACATAGGGGTAAGGAGAGGGTGCCGGTTCGTTGCAGTTGTTGGGCTAAAATACGGCGAATCACATCCCGACGATAGGGCATCCCAAAATACTGACTGAGCATTTGAAAACAGGCTGATCCCACTCCCAGGGGGGTTTTTCCCTTGATAAATGGATAGGATTTCCGTTTTCTGCCTTCTTGGCTGGGTTCTGGGGGCGGGGCCACTCCCACCACTTCCACATCGGCATAAGGAATTTCTTCGGCTTCTTCTTCTTTTTCTAGGGTAAGGGTGGTCGATTCTTGATTGGCGGTTGAGGAGGTTTGCTTAGCTATGGTCTCGAGATCCAAGGGCGGTAAGATGATCATCCGCACCGGGTCACTCCCTTTCACCATCAGCGAGGGGTTGGCTTCATCTAAGGTAAGGGCATTGCCCACGGCAAAATTTTCTAAGGTTCCCCCCCCACTCACCAGCCATAGTTGTTGTTGATAGTCTGGGGGCAGGGTATTTTTTCCCGGTGTTAAATAATATACTTGGGCATCTTCGAGCAGGTCTTCGGCTAAGGCTTTGATGTTAATGTCTCCTTGAGCCTGTTGGGCCAAGTGCGTTCCCAAGAGATCGTAGAGTTCTGGTAGGGTACATTGGCTTTGGAATCGCTCTTTGAGGCTGGGATATTGTTCTAATAACTGCCAAAAGTCTTCTTGTTTGAGGGCTAAACCGACGGATTCTGTGGAGGCGATCACGGTTTCGCAGGGAACTCCTCGGATGAGATTAACGTCCCCTATGATAGCACCGGGTTCTAATCGTTTCAGGGTACTGGGCATTTTTGTTCGGGGGTCATATCCGAGAGAGCGTCCCTGTCCTTCGAGGAGAATGGTCACGTAAGAGGATAGTTTCCCTCGCATGAGAATCACTTGACCCATACGATAACGCCAGATTTGACATTGATTGGCAATTTCAAGGATGGCGGTTTCAGAAAGTTGGTCAAAGGGGTCTACGTGACGAAGAAAGTTCTGTATATCGCTGGTAGTTTGGGTCATAATGACGAAATAAAATTGAGAGGTTTCGACGATTGCTTGTCGTCCCGAATGTTAGGCGTTGGCTAATCTTTGTCTTCGCCTGTGCCACATTGTTGCTTTTCGTTATGATTAACTCTTATCTTAAGGGGGTTAGGGGTTAAGGTGAAATTAAGAAGCAACCCACTTGAGGATTTGCTGAAGGTTTTCGGATAATTCCCGGTTCAAGACCTATGTTTGAGTCAAGGATTTATCTTTATTTTTATTCTACTTAGTTTAATTCAACTTATCAGTATAACTCTCTTCCTTCTCAGGAGAAAATGAAGGAGGGGAAAACTCAACATTTTGTTGAAGTTGAGCCAGCAACCAACCTTGAAACAGTTCGTTGAGCAGTCGTTGTCTGGTGTTCTCATCCAGTTGGGCCGACATATATTTCTCTAAACGCAAAATAATCCACCATTCTCCTATTTGAGTGGGTGGGGACAGTTGTCCAGGACGACTGGCGGCTAAAATTTGGGCAATTTTTGGGTGAGGGGTATTCAGTTCCACCGGGCCCAGCAGTCCCCCGGTTTGAGCTTCTGCTCCTTGGGAATATTGTCTGGCCAGTTCGCTAAAGGTGTTTTCTCCTTCTTGAATACGAAAATAGAGTTCTTGGGCCACCCCTGGATCTTTGGTGCGAATTAAGGAATAAACCACTCGATCTAATTGCCCTTTACATTTGACAAAATAGGGGTCTAATTTATCTCCCCAGGTGAGTTGCTTAAATTTTTCGATTTTTAAGTCTCTGACTGTTAAGTTTGCCAGTTGTTCGGGGGTCATGCCATGATGATCTAACCAAACTTTTAACTGGGTTTCGTCGGTGATTTGTTGTTTTTGATAGAATTGTTGCTGGGCCAGTTGGGTTTCTTCGGGAGTACAGGTGATAGAGGCAATGGCCTGATCGATGATGATTTCTTTGGCCAGTTGCGGAAGTAAGCGATATTGGGCAAGTAGGGGATATAGCTCTTCAGATGAAAGAGCTTGATCGCCAATTTTCAACACAATGTTCATGTTTTCTCGTTTCCTGTTCACAAGACTCATTGTATCTTTTCTTCCTTCCCACTTAATCTCTGATTTTATCTTGATCATTTTTCTTGATGCTTCAGTGGTCTTTTTTTTGTTTTTTCCGTAAACTATTCAATGCCAAAATGGCTAAGGTAAGAGCCGTAATGGGAATGACAAAAAACAACATGACACTGCTAAATAGGGACAGTCCATCGTGTTCCGTTGCGTACAAAATGAGATAGGTGGTATAGGCAACATAGTAACTTAAGAATAAACAGCCTTCCCAACGGGCGATTACGTTACCTGTAAAGAAAATAGGTAAACAGGCGATCGCAATAGCTACCATCACCGGTAAGTCAAAATGAAGGGCTGCATCGGACACGGGAACCCCCACCGGGGAAACAATGGCACAAACGGCTAAGACCGTTAAAATATTAAAAATGTTACTGCCCACCACATTCCCTACGGCAATATCTCGTTCTCCTTTGATAGCAGCGACGACGGATGTGGCTAACTCAGGCAAGGAGGTGCCGGCAGCCACAATGGTTAAGCCAATAATTAAATCACTCACACCAATGTTACGGGCAATTTCTGTGGCACTCTCTACTAACCACTGCGACCCCAACACTAAACATCCCACCCCTAATAGAATAAAGGCAATGTTTTTTAGCCATTGCGCCAGGGATAAAGGGCTTTTATTGCCATATTCTGTCTCATAGTCTGAGTCGGGATCATCCGGTTGTCTTGACCCTTGATAAATTAAAAAGACTGTGTAAATGATGCCTCCTAAAAGGAGAATAATCCCATCAGAACGATGAATCGTCTGATCTAACCCAAAAAACAGGGTTAAACAAGAGACTCCAATCATAATCGGAACATCCAGACGAATTAACTGTTGCGCGACCATTAGGGGAATGGCTAGGGAAGATAAACCTAAAATAACTAAAATATTGAAAATATTACTGCCAATGACATTCCCTAAGGCTAACTCCGCTTGACCGGCTAAACTGGATTGAACGGCCACGGCCATTTCTGGGGAACTGGTTCCATAAGAAACTATGGTTAAGCCAATGACTAAGGGGGAAATACCGACACTCGCAGCTAAACGGGCAGCCCCCCTCACTAAAATCTCTGCTCCGACTACCAATAAGACTAATCCTGCTAAGAGTAACCCAAAAACTAAGATAAAATTCATTCAAATTTGCAATTATATATGAGGATCGACAAGTTAAAAAATGTTACAACCAAGGAACAAGGTCAAAATCTTTTTCAACCTTGACAGGCCACAGTTATCGGTGGTGATCTCGTCTAATCATCCCACTACAGTTAACCGTCCTTCTTTAGCATAGACGATTTTTTACATTTTTTTAATAAGTTAATCAACTCATCGGAGATCACAGAAAGATAATTTAGAATAATTGCTGACTAATCCATCATTAATCCATTTTATGAGCCATTACGCAATTATTATCTCGGGCAATGCCTGGAAACCTGGAATTGGTGATCCCACTTTTCTCGGTTGGTTAACTGTTTTCGCTTATTTTTTAACGGCTTTTTGTTGTTTTAAATGCGGACAAAAAAATCGAAAAGATACCAGGATTTCGTCTTAATTATTTATTGGAATTAGGGGTAATTAGTTGTGTGGCGTCGCAGCGATTAAAGGGATATTTCAAACCCCAACTTATTCGGGTTAAAGTTGGGGGCTATGAGTTTAACTCACGTCTACATATTCACAGAGGGTTCTAGGATTAGGAAAATCATTACCTTCTGCTTTTAAACTGTTCAGATGAGCAGAAATGGAAGCATAAATTGATGTTTTTACCTCTTCTACCGTTTGCCCTACCGCAGAACATTCAGGTAAGTCAGGGACATAAGCACCGTAATGAAATCTTCCCTTTTCAATAATCACTGCATAACGCATGAGCAGTCCTCGTCCTTTATTATTTTTCTTACCTCAATGTTAATACAGCTTTTTTAAAAGATAAAATAAATTAATTAGAAAAAGGAGGCATTTGTCCCTTTTTGCTCCCTTTATTTAACTTAATAAATAGCAATCGGATTCCCCGGCGAACCGGTGGCTCCTTTCATTTTTAATGGGGCAAAAACAAACACAAATTCATAGACTTTATCCTTAACCAATTGACTTAAGTCCAAATTTTCCATATTAGTTATACCATGCTTAACCATCCATTCAATATGACAGTCAAAAGCACGGTTTACCTCTTCTCCTGGGACGGCTTCTGTTCCCCAAGTATCTGACCCTACCATGGCAATTTTTTGCTCAGATAAATAACGACAAGCGGTGATCCCAGGTCCCGGTTCCCCTGCATTAAATAACTGTTTATTCTGGTTTTTTTCTTCTGTGGTTAAACTATCCCAGTCTTCCCCCCAATAATTACCATGGCCGGTATAAAATAGCACAACGTCCCCCGGTTGAATGGGAGCAATTTTTTGTTTTTTAATGGTTCCTTTAATATCGTCAACAGTAATAATGCCAGGATCATTTTTTCCCTTTCCTGTGGGAACCGGCAACCGTTCAACCCCGCGATAACCAGCTATATCTAATAACACTCCTCTGGTGACGTAACCTTTTTCTGCTATTTTTTCCACACCTAATTTATTCAACCCGTAAGAGGTGCCAAAGTCCTCTAAAAAATGACCATTGTAAAAATAATTACCTTGAGAGGTATTGACCCCAATATGACCCAACCCATCAAACTGTGTGCCGATTTGTCCTAATTCTGCCATCACATATTCATCATTGTAAACAATACTATTATCACTGGCCGGCCCCCCGGTCGGTAAACCAGGAATAATCAATTTCCAAGTTCGTTCACCAAATACAGGGATATCACTTTGATACACTTTCCCTAGGGTAACGGTTTTCCCTTTTCTAACTAATTTAATCGCTTCTAACACCTTTGGCTCGGTAATCCAATTAAGGGAACCCACTTCATCCCCTTGACCAAATACCGAGGGAGTCCAACCTTCTGTTAAAGGACTATCGTCAGCCACCGTTAACATGGGGAATAAAGCGATAACCAAAATAATCACAACGCTAAGAAACCAAGTTGTCAGAAAACGAGCATCCTTCATATTTCTTTATATAAAAACCAAAAAAGAGGTAAACCTAAAATAGCTTACCTCTTCAAATGCAGTCTTGATTTTTTATCAAAACTTAAAGATATTTTTCTAGGGTGGAAGCGAGGGTGGTTTTGGGAACGGCCCCGACTACCATATCCACTCGTTGACCTCCCTTAAAAATCATCAGGGTGGGGATACTACGAATACCGTACTGACTAGCAGTGTTAGGATTTTCATCCGTATTGAGTTTGACGACTTTAACCTGACCTGAATATTGTTCGGCTATTTCGTCTACAACGGGAGCGACCATACGACAAGGACCACACCAAGGCGCCCAAAAATCCACTAGAACGGGAACATCGCTCTCTAAAACATCTGCTTTAAAACTACTATCTGACACTGGAACTGCAGCTGACATATTATGAATTCCTTTGATGGCTGATGTTTATCTAGAATACTCTAGAATTCTACCACACTCAAAACTCTCTGGAGCTTTACAGTCTTGAGGTGGGTTCAACTTGTATACAATAAGAAACCGCCCGAACTAATGCCGGGCGGAGTGTGGTGTGAGGAGTGAACGGAAACTTTCGCCTCCGCTATCTCTATTGTAAATGAGAATCTCCATTTTGATGCACTAATTTTGCCCTAATCGAAAATTTTTTTTTTGCTTAATGTGTTAGGCTAGGCAGTTATACCTGATTTTAGCTGTCAGATGAGTCTTTTAAGATACTTTTTCTCTGGGGTCAGTCATGGTTGAGAAGGGCTAAGTCCCCCATGAAATCAATGTAAGACGATTTCCGTTATGGAATTGCAGAGGATAAAATCAAGATAGTTCAAGTATGTCACCCTATTGTAAAGTTTTATGACGACCTCGGTTAATTTTCTCTCTCAACTGAATCCTTCACAACGTCTTGCTGTTGAACATTTTTGTGGTCCACTTTTAGTGGTAGCGGGTGCGGGTTCGGGGAAAACCCGCGCCCTCACCTATAGAATTGCACACTTGATTACTCATTATCAAGTTGATCCTGAATCGATTTTAGCGGTAACCTTTACCAATAAGGCGGCGCGGGAGATGAGAGATCGACTTGAGCGGTTATTTGCTCAAGAAATGGCTTTAAAACAGCAGGGTCAACCGTTTAATTCTCTTCCAGAATACGATCAAAAACGGTTACTTTCTCAAGTTTATAAGAAGACGACTAAGAAATTATGGATTGGTACGTTTCATAGTTTGTGTGCCAGAATTTTGCGCTACGATATTAATAAGTATCAAGATGAGAAAAGGCGGCAATGGGAGCGTAATTTTTCGATTTTTGATGAGTCTGATGTCCAGAGTTTGGTGAAAAATATTGTTCTCAAACAGTTTAATTTAGATGATAAAAAGTTTAACCCGCGAAATGTTCGTTACGCTATCAGTAATGCTAAAAATTTAGGACTATCTCCTGAAGATTATTTAAAGGAACATTCTTATGCGAAGGGTCGTGTGATTGCGGAAGTTTATCAGGAATATCAAAATCAATTGGCAGCTAATAATGCGCTGGATTTTGATGATTTGATTTTAATTCCTGTGCGGTTATTTCAACAAAATGAGTCCCTTCTGGGTTATTGGCATTCTCAATTTAAACATATTTTAGTGGATGAATATCAAGATACTAACCGAATTCAATACGATCTAATTCAACTTTTGACTACTAATGGAGAAACCAGAAAAAGTCAATGGAAATGGGAAAATCGTTCTATTTTTGTAGTAGGAGATGCGGATCAATCTATTTATAGTTTTCGCATGGCAGACTTTACGATTTTACTTAATTTTCAATCTGACTTTGGTGATGGTTTGCCAGATGAAGATACGACAACAATGGTTAAATTGGAGGAAAATTATCGCTCAACAGAAACAATTTTACAAGCTGCTAATCAGTTGATCGAAAATAATAGTCAACGCATCGATAAAATTTTGCGTCCCACCCGAGGAGAAGGGGAAGTTATTTACTGTTTTAAAGCAGGCGATGAACGGATAGAAGCAGATTTTGTGATCAGTAAAATTCAAGAATTAGTGGAAAGTAACCCAGAATTAAATTGGGGAGATTTTGCTTTGTTGTATCGGGTTAATGCTCAATCTCGTCCCTTTGAAGATAATTTAATTCGCAATAATGTTCCGTATACTATTGTGGGGGGATTTAAGTTTTATGATCGTCAAGAAATTAAAGATTGTCTGTCATATTTACGCTTAATTGTCAATCCTTTTGATACGGTTAGTTTACTGAGGGTCATTAATTCTCCCCGCCGAGGAATTGGTAAAACTTCCATTGATTCTCTACTGAAAGCATCCCAAGAATTAGAAATCCCTTTATGGGAAATTGTCAGTGATGAAACATCGGTGAAAACCTTGGCAGGAAGGGCTGCTAAATCGGTCAATAAATTTGCAACACTGATTAAAGAATTACAAGAAAAGTTAAAAGAAGCATCTGCTACAGAAATCTTTGATCAGGTGATGGAACTATCAGGATATGTGGACGATCTTAAACAAAAAGGAACCGAAGAAGCCGACAATAGACTGGAAAATATCTATGAATTATACAGTGCGATCGCTCAATATCAAGAAGAGAATGAAGACACCAGTTTACAAGGATATTTAACCAATGCGTCCCTGGCTTCGGATTTAGATAACCTGGATGAAGGACAAGAAAAAGTATCGTTAATGACCTTACACTCTGCTAAAGGGTTAGAATTTCCTGTTGTCTTTTTAGTGGGGTTAGAACAAGGAACCTTACCCCATATTCGCAGTTTAAACGATCCTTTATCCTTAGAAGAAGAACGAAGATTATGTTATGTAGGAATTACCCGCGCCCAAGAACAATTATTTATTACTCACGCCAGAGAACGGTATGTTTGGGGGTCAAAAGAAATGAAAATGGTGTCACAATTTTTGCAAGAAATTCCCCAAGATTTACTTGATAGTAATGTTCGGGGAACTGTTAAAAAAGTTTATCGCAAAAAAACAGAGTCTAGTTCCAGTAATACAAAATGGGCGGTGGGCGATCGCGTGATTCATCATAGTTTTGGAGAAGGAGAAATTACCCACGTCCTAGGGTCAGGAAAAAAGACCAACCTCGCCATTCAATTTGCCGGACTGGGTCGCAAAATTGTTGACCCCAGAACCCACTCTATTACTAAAATTGAGTAAAATTGTTGATAGAATGAGAAACAAATTAGCTGAACACCTCTGAGAGTTTAATCCCTTGTCTTCCTCCCAAGAGTCCCCCCAACTTCCCCCCACCTCCGCCATCACCCGTAAAACCCCCCTCAAAGCAACCACAGAAAAGTGGTTTGAGTATTCCGTGAGAGTACAACCCCATCATACCGACTATGCAGGAGGGGTTTGGCATGGGACTTATATCACTTGGCTAGAAACCGCTAGAGTAGAGTGTCTGCGTTCTATGGGCATCGATTTTGCCGAATTGGTAAAATTAGGATGCGAGTTACCCGTGGTGGAATTATCTCTACGGTACCATCGAGTTTTGCAGTTAGGAGAGATAGCGATCGTCAAAACTCGTATGGCAGGAATGAAAGGAGTGCGGATGTATTGGGATTGTCGCATTGAATCAAGGGATGGCCAACTTGTCCATGTCACCGGAAAAGTTACCTTAGTAGCGGTGGATCGAGAGAAAGGAAAAATTATGCGTCAACTTCCTGCTACTGTTAAAGATATCTTGGTCAAGTCATTATAATCCTCTAAAAATTCCCTCAATGACCATCAAAACCTTATTGATTACCAAAGAAGTTCCCCTTCCCATCAAAAGTGGGGTATCTCTACGCAACTGGCAAAATATGAATGTCATGATGAAATTCGGCCCGGTGGCCCTTTTTTCTGCCGCTAACTGGACTCCAAAGTATGATACTTTGCCAGGGGTTGACCTTTGGAAACATTATAATGTGGACGACAGTAGAACTCGGTGGGAAGAGTTAGAAAGACGTTTATGGTGGTTACGTCCCATCGGTGATCCGGATGCAGACTGGCCCTATTGCCGTTTTACCGCCCAAAAATTAGCCGAACTCATGACAGAGTTTAAGCCGGATCTGGTGATACTTGAACAAGTTTGGCTATACCGTTATTTATCGGTGATCAAACAGTTTCCTTGTTCCATTATTTTTGATAATCATAACATTGAAGCCCATTTATCAGCCCAACCGGATCGATCGCGAGACAGTCTAAGAGTTCGACTTAAAGCGAAAATTCAGACGGACCATTTAAGGGGGATGGAAGAACAGTTTACCCGACAAGTGGATCAAGTTTGGCTGTGTAGTGAAGATGACGTACAACTCTGTCAAGCAATGTATGGGAAAAATACCCCCCTGTCTGTTATTCCCAATGGTGTGAAGATTGATAACTATAAAAAAGCATTTAATCAAGAATACGAACCCATTGAACAAATCAAAAACCCAGAACACACCATCCTCTTTTTAGGGCAACAGTCCTATTATCCCAATAAAATCGCCACCGAATTATTGATTGATGAAATTTATCCTAAAATTAGACAAAAATATCCAGACTGTCAATTATTATTTGTAGGACGGGCCCCAACCCAACAAATGTTAGACCTCGCCAAAAAAGACCCGAATATTATTGTGACAGGAAGCGTCCCAGAAGTACAACCCTATGTCGCTGCTGCGAGTGTGATGGTTGTTCCCTTATTACATGGAGGTGGAACCCGCTTAAAAATAGTGGAAGCGTTTGCCTCTGGTTGTCCTGTGATTAGTACAGCAAAAGGGGCCGAAGGGATAAAAGCAACGGATGGAAAACATCTATTAATTAGAAATAGTATTGAGGAAATGATTGAAGCAATAGATAAATTTTGGTCACACCCTTCTTTAAGGTTAGCATTAAGAAATAATGCCTATGAATTAGTCAAACAAGAGTATTCTTGGGAAGCAAACTATGAACGGGTTAAACAAGGAATTAAAGAACTTTTGCCCCACAAAATTTAACTGACAACCCCGATGAATTCTATTTTCTTAGTAAATAAGGTAAAAATTTATCAGGACGTTTAATAAAGTGTCTGACTTTAGCCACGAACCTTTTTAACCAAATGTCTTTGAGAGCAAATTCTACCTTCTCAAGGGGGGATAATTGTGGATAATAGATGGCAAACAAAGGTTCAAACCTTGATTTTCCTTGACCTTTTCTACGATCTTTAAATGTTTTTGTTCCAGGAATGTAACGATAGTTACCCCAAACTTCATCCACATATTTAATATTGGCTTTTTGTACTACTCGGAATAAAAAATCTAGATCCATCGTATAATGATCTTCAATTTCATAGAATCCAACCGTATCGTGTAGGGATTTATGATAAAAATAAGCAGAGGGGTTAATCGGGTGAGGATTAACCGACCATCCTAATAATAAATCCGTTAACCTAAGCTTTTTCGGTGCATTAATAAATCTTAGTTGACCCTGACTATTCCAAACCTGACAGTTACCCACTAAAAAGCTATTTTCTGGCAATGTCTTAAAAATCTCTAGTACACGATTTAACACATTCGGTTGATAAAAATCGTCAACATTTAAAATAGTAATGATCTCACCTTTAGCCAGATTAATTCCTTTATTCATGGCATCAGATTGACCTTTGTCAGCTTCAGAAATCCAACGAATATGAGGATAGTTTTGAGCATATTCCTTAATAATGGCAACGGTTTGATCTTGTGAACCTCCATCAATAATGAGATGTTCAACATCAGAACAATTTTGCTCAATTACTACCTTAATACAAGATTCAATATAAGACTCTCCGTTATAAACAGGAGTAATAACGCTAATCATAGGTAATTCATCTAATTTTCATCTTAGTGTAAGATATTTCTCCCTTATTTACCACCAAACGGGGAGGCGTTGAGCCTCCCTTTTTTCGTGGTTGCTGTTGCCGATGTCTACGATAGGCCCCGATCAGTTCCTTGAAAAGTAGCTTAACCAATTTGTCCCCTACACGAGCTTTGCCCCATTGTTTCAGTGAGTTGTTGCCTGAGTGGTCAGGGTCGATCTTCCCCTCCTCAGTTAACTTTGCCTGAATATCATTGAGGTAGCGATCGTACAATTCCTTGATCCGTGGCTTAGGGTTCTTTGGGGGTGACATGGCCATGGTACGTTCACCCCAAAGGTACAATTGAACCCTCGCTAAAACTGAACCGGTGACGATGTGTCCCTTTTTCTTCCCCGATTCCCACGGCTTCACCGCTTTACCCAAACAGGCATGGAACCGACTAAGCCCCACTCGTTTCGTTATTGGTTTTCCACTTTTGCCGAACTTCCGGGGCTTGATCTTCCTTAACTCCCTGCCATTGGTATCAATGAACTGCTC
>JASJBX010000018.1 GCA_030066295.1 Crocosphaera sp. | reverse complement strand
ATTTTGTATTTCATCCATCATTATAATGAGGAAATACTATCTACTTAGATTAACTTCCACTACTTCAATAACACTACCTTTTAGTAGGTAATTTTTCTTCATCTTATTTTTAATCAATTTTATTTTTTATAATGACAAATGATAATAAAAAGAGTCAACAAAGTTCTGTCAACACTGTTCTTTTTTCTGAATCAGTAGCACCTGATAATGAACAACAATATATTATCAATAAAAGATTAATGATTTTGGATGCGCTCAAATTTGAAGGTTGTTTTAATGCGGAACTTTTAGCCCCAATTCCTAACCTAAGAGAAGAATGGATAGCTTTAATTCAGTTTGAAAATGAATCTCTGTTAAATCAATGGTTGAATTCTTCAGAATATGCTCAAGCAATTTATAAAATCGAACCTTACATCAAAAGCAAAAAAAGACAGTTTCTATCCAATTTTAATCAACAAGTTTCTTTTTTAATTACCACCACATTACGTCCTGAAAATGAACAGAAGTGGTTACGGTGGAATGAAAAAATTCACAATGTCATGAAATCTTTTCCAGGGTTTCTTGGTTCTGATATTCAACCATCAACCATCGAACAAAAAGGCGGTAATAAAACTTGGATTGTTAATTTTCAGTTTAACAACTCACAAAATCTTAGAAGTTGGTTAGATTCTCCTGAAAGAGCTAAACTGATTGAAGAAGGAGCAGATTTATACGAATCATCGGAAGTTAGCCAAGTTCAAAGTGGTTTTGGCAACTGGTTTGATATGAAAAGTGAGGAGGGAACTGGCGTTGCTGGCTGGAAAATGCCTTTTATTGTCGAAATGGCCTTGTACCCATTATTGGTTGTTCAGGCTGTTTTTACCCCCTTTATTAACGAATGGTTTGGCTTTCCGATTGGGTTGTTAATTAACTCATTTTATGGGTGTTTTTTAATGCAATATTTCCTCGTCTCTTGGGTACAAAAATTATTTAATTTCTGGCTTCTTCCTCAAGGTCATGAAGAAGAAAAAATCAATATTATTGGAGTTATTTTATCTTGCTTTTACTTGATTATAATTGCCTATATTTACGTTAAATTTTTATATAACCTCAACATTTGGGGCTAATATCTGCCTATTCCTGGGATTAAACAATAAAAGTAATGTCTAAATTCCATTCTAGTTTCGAGGTTTGTTCGATATAAATCTGACGGATAAATTCTCGGAAGTAAAACCGTCTTTCTGCTTCTGATAAATCTTGCCAAAATCTAGGTAAGGAAACAGCATCAGCGATATTTTTTAGGTTTTCTGGGGGAAGTTGTTCCAGTTTTGACCTTAATTGACTCATTTCTATGTTTAAATTATAACGTCTCAGTTGTGCTGTTTGTTCATCAAGAATATTTGATTCAATCAATGAAGGGAGTCGCTTAATAATGTCTTGTTTTTCTGTAATTTGCTGTTGAATATTATTTTTATAATTTTCGATTTGTTTGGGATTAAAGCTTTTGACTTTCTTGGGAAAATTCTCACAAATATAGTCAATGGTTTTTTGTAAAATGTCTTGATAAGGAATAGCTTTACAGGAAGGTTGTAAGGGACAGTTTTGAGGACGAATGTAGAGATATTCTTTTTTTTTGTTTCTTTGGGTTACATGATTAATTATCATGGAATGATGGCATTTTTGACAACTGACTAAACCGACTAAAGAATGTTTTGCACTGGCTGTTTTTGAGGATAATTTTCGGTTTCTTCCTAATAATCGATCAATTTGTGCTGCTTCTTCTCGTGAAATAATGGCAACATGAGTGTTAGATATAATTTCATTATTTTTATATTTTAAGTCTCCTCGATAAACAGGGTTTTTTAACCAGCGACTTCCCGTAGAAACAGAAATTTTTTTACCGTATCTTTTGGCTAAATAATTAACAGCACCCCGCAGAGAACCAAACAATAAAAATTGTTCAAAAAAGTCCTTAATAATAGGGGCGGTACTTCGATCTATAATATAACAATCTTTTCCCCTACGATAGCCATAAGGGGCTTTTCCTGGAGGGGGTAAGGCTTTGATTCGTCTTAAAGCTTGTCCTTTTTGCAGTGATAGATGTTGTTGATTTTTGTCGATTATTTCTAATATGTTAGGATCATTAATGTCAATTTTTACTGTGTGTTCTAAGCATTCTACTTCATCTAAATTAGTTAATTTCTGATTCTCTAAAATAAGGATTTTTATGCCTAAGTTTGTTAATTTTTTATAATTATACTTGACATCTTTAGCTGTATCTCCTAACTCTGAAAATTGACGAATTAAAAGGTAATTGGGAGGATTCTCTTGGCAGTCTTTAAGCAGTTTTTTTAGTTCATATCTTTCTCCTAAATCATAATAAACTTGTTCTAATTTTAAGGTATTAACTACATTTTCCAGATTATCTTCTAGTAGGGGTTCACGATAAAAGTAAGCAAAAATTTTCATCAATCTATGAAAAAATAATTTGAGAACCTGGGGCGTTAATTTTAATAGAAAGTACCTGATGATCAGCAAATGTTTTTGCTAATTTCGGATGAACTTCTGGTGGTGCAAAAAATAACATAAAGCCTCCCGCACCGGCCCCTAACAGTTTACCACCCCAAGCCCCGGCTTCTTGGCCTAATTGATACATTTGATCAATTTCTGGGTTAGAAATGACAGTATCTAAGCTTCTTTTGGCGACCCAAGCTTTATCTAATAATTCACCAAACGCGCATAAAGATTGATTACTGGTTAAAATATCCCAACCTTGATCAACCATTTTTCTCATTTTTTTTAAGGTTTCTGTGTTATCATTAACCCGTTTTAATTGCTTTTCAACTACTTTTGCTGCCCGTCTTTTAATGCCAGTAAAAACAATGAAAATATGGGACTCAAATTCTGCTAATCTTTGAGGAGAAATAGAAACACGGTTAACAATAATATCTTCTTCTGTTCTAAATTCAACTAAGTTAAACCCACCCATAGCTGACATTAGTTGATCTTGACATCCCACGCGATCATTGACTAAATGACGTTCGACATAAATTGCTTCATAAGCTAAGTCTAAGGGTTTAACAAATTCCCCTTTGAAACTATGTAATGCTTGTAATAATGATACGGTAAAAGCAGAGGAAGAACCTAAGCCGGTAAAAGCTGGTAAGTCAGCCACATTATGCAGTTCAATATCTTTGTCTAAACCACAAAATTTTAAACATTCACGATAGACTTTATGTTCGATATCTTCAACGGTTTTAACTAACTCAACTTTACGATAAGAAACACGAATTAAATAGTCAAATAAATGACTGGGAAAAGGACTGGCTGTAACATAAGAAAATTTGTCAATGGCTGTGGCTAAAACAGCCCCTCCATGTTGTAAAAAATACTCTGGATAGTCTGTTCCGCCTCCAAAAAAACTAATTCTAACCGGCGCACGTGAAATTAACATGGTTCTAATAAATTGGTAAAGTTTTCTTTGATAAATGTTTCAGCTTTTGGTAAGGTTTCGGGCGTTCCAATATCTAAAAATGCTGCTTCGATAGGATGGACTTTGATCTTAATATTTTTCTTTAGCAAAGTCGGAAAAACATCGTATTCAAAACTCAAGGGAACCCGAGACGGAAATTTTTCTAAAGTTTCGTGACGAAATAAATAAACCCCTCCATTAATGACCCCTTGACCGGCTTTTTTTTCAGCAAAGTTGATCAGCGTATTTGACTGATCAAATACCAGGGAACCATACCGAGACGCATCATCAACTGATACGCCTAAAATAACACATCCCACTGTTTTGTCGTCTAAATAATTCACTAATTGCTCAAAATTAGCTACAATTAAAGAGTCTCCATTCATCACTAACCAAGCCCTAGGAGATAACTTGACTTGTTGCACTGCATTGATAAACCCTCCGGCTGTTCCTAATGGTTCGTTTTCACGGCAACAGTAGATGTCTACTCCCTTGACCTGATGGGTTTTAAAATGTTCCTCGATTGCTTCCCCTAAATGGCCAGTTGAGAGCATTTGTTGCGTAATTCCTTGTTGTTTTAGATAACGAATTATCCATTCTACAAAAGGTTTATTGACCACGGAGGCCATGGGTTTGGGAATATTAGGAAGGAGGTGTTTAACTCTCGTTCCATACCCTCCGGCTAAAATTACGGCTGCAATGTCATTCATAGATAGATTTGACGACAATATTAATGTTTGCAATGGGTAAACTATGATGGAAAATTAAATAAAATCTATCCAATAATAGCACTTTTATTATTCAATCATTTATCATTTTACAATAGTTATTAATTATTATTGTTGAGGAGGATTTCTTATGTTAACATCCCTAATGGCTGCCTTAAAAGAGTGGAAGGTTACTGTTAAAGCACTAGAAGAAGGTAACACTATTTTGCTCTTACGTAAAGGAGGAATTAAAGAAATTTCAGGACGGTTTGACGTTAGCTATAACCCCGTTTTATTATACCCTACTTATGAACATCAAAAATCCCATCTCTTAAAATCGGATTATGCTGCTTTGGTTGATACAGTTCCGTCGGGATGGCATCCCGAAACCATTACGATTAGTAGCTGGGCTAACATTACTAATATTTTTCAGGTGACAGATTGTTTAATTATTGAGCAACTTTATCCTTATCATATTTGGACAGAAAACTTTATTAAAGAACGATTTAACTGGAAACCGAAACAACCACTTTTTATGTTATTCTTGCGTGTTTTTCTGTTGCCTGAAACCGTCACTATTCCCTATCAAGCAACCTATGGAGGATGTCGTTCTTGGATTGAATTGAATCAAGCTATTTCCTTGTTAAAAAGTCATCCTGTAATCTCTGAAGATAACTATAATCAAAATGTAGAAAAAATTAGCAAAATTATTATGACTACTTAAGGTCATTTTTTTGGTAAAATTTAGTAAGTTAGTGATAGATTATTTTGAGTATGTATTTATTAATTCCAGCGGCCGGAATGGGGAAACGAATGGGAAGCGATCGCAATAAACTCCTGCTCACTCTCTTAGGTAAATCCCTATTAAGTTGGACACTTCTAGCAGCAGAAACTTCTCAAACAATTGATTGGATTGGTATCATTGGACAACCTTACGATTTTCCTGAATTTAAAAGAATTTTAGAGACCGTTTCTATTAATAAACCTGTAGAATTAATTCAGGGAGGCGCAACCCGTCAGAAGTCGGTTTATAATGGATTACAAGCCTTACCTCAAGCAGCAAAAAGGGTGTTAATTCACGATGGGGCTAGATGTTTAGTTACCCCTAATTTATTGGATAGATGTGCAGAAGAACTCTTAACTTGTCAAGGATTAATTGCTGGAATTCCTGTTAAAGATACCATTAAAATTGTTGATAGTAATCGATTCATTCAAGATACCCCAAATCGTGCTAATTTATGGGCTGCACAAACCCCTCAAGGATTTGAAGTCAATCTCTTAAAAGACTGTCATCAAAAAGGCTATCAACTGGGTTGGCAAGTAACTGATGATGCTGCTTTATTTGAAAAATGTCAATTACCGGTTAAAATTGTAGAGGGGGAAGAAACCAATTTAAAAGTTACCACTCCTGTAGATTTAGCGATTGCAGAATTCATTTTAAAGCAGCGATTAACAGAATAAAAACATAAATAAGTACGTCCTAAAAATAGTTTATTCTATGTCAAAAAATCTTAAAAGTAATGATTAAAAATACATTTTTTTTACCGAAAGTTTCTGTTATTATTCCTATTTATAACGGGGAACAAGACCTGCCCGATTTAATTAACTGTTTACAATCTCAAACCTACCCCAAAGATCAAGTCGAATATTTATTAGTTAATAATAATAGCCAAGATAATACCTCAGAAATTCTCCAGAAAGCAACCTTTGAATCCGAAAAAATAGGCGTTAACTTACAAGCATTAAATGAGAACAATATCCAGAGTTCTTATGCTGCCCGTAACCAAGGAATTCGTCAAGCAACAGGGGAAATTTTAGCGTTTACGGATGCTGACTGCCGCCCTTTAAAAACGTGGGTAGAAGAATTAGTTAAACCATTTATTGATGAAAAAATAGGCATTGTTGTGGGAGAAATTGAAGCCTTACCCGGAAATACTTTCCTCGAAAAATATGCCGAACGAAATAGTATTCTATCTCAAAAATTTTTATTAGAACATCCTTTTTTACCCTATGGACAAACAGCAAATTTAGGAATTCGTCGCCTTATTTTTACCAAAATTGGTTTATTTCGTCCCTATTTAACCACAGGAGGGGATGCGGATATTTGCTGGAGAAGTCAACAACAAAGTGACTACAAATTAACCTTTGCAGCTAAGGCAATCATTCGTCATCGTCATCGTTCTACGTTTAAAGAATTAAGAAGTCAATGGGAACGTTATGGACGTTCTAATCTCTATTTACACGAATTATATGGTGTTGATTTAATGCGAAATTTAACCACCAAAGAAGTTATTTATCGCTTTGGTCGTTGGTTATTAAAAGAAATACCCAGAGATACGATTAAAATCCTACAAGGGAAAGGAAGTCCCATTGATTTAATTAAAATGCCCATTGACTTATTTAATTTTAATGCAAGAAGTAATGGACAAAAAACAGCTAAATTATCAGAAAAAGCTCAAGAAATTCCCGAGTTGTAATAGGAGGCAGAAGGCAGGAGGCAGGAATTCAGCCTTGATATCTATCTCCCCGTCTCCTTGTCTCCCCACATAACGCTTAATTAGCAACCACTTCTTCTGCTTCCTCTTCCCCTTCCTCGTCAGTTTCAGGGGCCGGCGGAACCAAAGCTACAGCAGCGATCGCATCTTCATCGTCTAACCGTTGGACCCGAACCCCAGTAGCAGCGCGAGACTGCAAGGATATAGCATCTACTGCTTGACGAATAATAATGCCTCGGTTAGAAACAATCATCAATTCATCCTCGGCATTGACCACATGAAGAGACGCTAAACAATCGGTTTTTGCTTTAAACTTAATAGCTCGAACCCCCATTCCGGCCCGTTTTTGCAGACGAAACTGGGATATAGGAACCCGCTTACCATAACCCCCATTGGTAATAGCTAAGATCCAGGGGCCGGCGGTGGTTTCTTCTTCGCTTAACTCTTCGGTTTCGTTGTCGATGATGTCTTCGTCGTCTTCTGTATCAGCCATTCCTGCGGTGACTTGGGAGGCCAAAACATCCATACTAATTAATTCGTCCCCTTTCTTCAATTTCATGGCTTTCACCCCTCGAGTTGCCCGTCCCAAGGGTCGCAGTTGCTGGTTATCGGCGTGAAAATGAATGGCCATGCCTTTTCGGGTTCCCAAAATAATACTATCTTCTTCTCTGGTTAGTCTCACCCATCGCAGTTGATCTCCATCGCCAAGGGAAATGGCAATTAACCCATTGGTTCTAATATTACTAAAGGCAGCCAAGGCGGTTTTTTTGATGTAACCGTTGCGGGTTAACATCACCAAGAACACATCTTCCCTAAACTCACTCACCGCAACGATGGAGGTTATCTTCTCGTCTTTAGGAATGGGCAACATCTGGACGATAGGAATACCTCGCGCTGTTCGAGAGGCGGCCGGTATTTGATAGGCATTCACTGCATACACCACCCCGCGATCGCTGAAAAAGAGAACTTGATCGTGGTCGCAACAGGTCAAAAAGTGTTCCACCACGTCGTCTTCTTTAATCTTGGCCGCCGCTTTGCCTCGAGTCGCCCGTTGTTGGGCTTCAAAGGTACTGACGGGCATCCGTTTGATGTATCCTTGTTCGGTGAGGAGAATAATGGCTTGTTCGTTGGCAATGAGGTCAGTATCAACGATTTCTCCGTCATCGTGGACAATTTCAGTCCGTCGTGGGGTGGCGTGAATGGTTTTAATTTGGTTTAATTCTTCTTCGATAATGGCTTCGATGCGTTCCCGTCGGGCTAAAATGTCTTTTAAATCGGCAATTTTTAGCTGTAATTCTTCGTGTTCGGCGTGAATTTTTTCTGCTTCTAGGGCGGTTAAGCGGCGCAGTTGCATCTGCAAAATAGCGTCGGCCTGTACGGGGGAGAGGCCAAACTCTTGCACCAATTCTTCTTTTGCGGTGGTGGTATCGGCGGCGCGACGAATGAGTTGAATGACGGCATCGAGGTTATCGAGGGCGATGAGTAACCCTTGCAGGAGGTGATCCCGTTCTTCTGCTTTGCGGAGTTCGTATTGGGTGCGGCGGGTGATGGTTTCGACGCGAAACTCGAGGAAAACTTGTAAAAAGTCTTTTATGGTCAGGAGTTGGGGTTCCCCGTTCACTAGGGCTAACATATTGGCCCCAAAGTTCCCCTGCACTGGGGTTTGTTTATAGATGTTGTTAAGGACGACTCTGGGGTAAGCGTCCCGTTTCAGTTCGATCACCACCCGCATTCCGTCGCGATCGCTTTCGTCTCTAATATCGGAAATGCCGTCGATGCGTTTATCGTTCACTAAGTCGGCGATGCGTTCAATTAACCCGGCTTTGTTGGTTTGATAGGGGAGTTGGGTGATGATAATGGCTTCGCGATCGGGCCGGCCCCGTTGTTCGATGGTTTCGATCTCGGCTACCCCGCGCATGGTTATGGAACCCCGTCCGGTGATATAAGCGTCGTGGATACCGGATCGCCCTAAGATTTGTCCGCCGGTGGGAAAGTCGGGGCCGGGTATAATTTTGATCAGGTCTTTTTCGGTTAACTCTGGGTTATGAATTAAGGCGATGGTTCCGTCGATTAATTCTCCGAGGTTGTGGGGGGGAATATTGGTGGCCATGCCGACGGCAATGCCGGAAGAGCCGTTGAGGAGCAGTTGGGGAACTCTGGCCGGTAGGACGATGGGTTCTTGTTGCGATCCGTCGAAGTTATCGGCGAAGTCGACGGTATCGGCTTCGATGTCTCTGAGTAGGGCGTTGGTGGATAGGGCTTGCAGACGACATTCGGTGTAACGCATGGCTGCGGGGGGATCGTTATCCACCGAGCCAAAGTTTCCGTGACCTTCGATTAAGGGACTTCGCATGGAAAAGTCTTGGGCCATGCGGACTAGGGCATCGTATACGGCTGTGTCCCCGTGGGGGTGGTATTTACCTAAGACTTCCCCCACCACACGGGCGCATTTTCTAAAGGGACGCTCGGGGGTTAACCCCAGTTCGTACATGGCGTAGAGAATGCGACGATGAACGGGTTTTAAACCATCCCTGGCATCGGGTAATGCTCGTCCCACAATGACGCTCATGGCGTATTCCAAATAGGAACGGGACATTTCATTACTCAAGTCTGTGGGGATAATTCTATCTTGAGGGATGGTCATAAGTGTCTTAACTCCGTTAACAGGGACAGTTTAAAGGATAGTTACCTTAAAAATTGACAAAAACGTTTTGTGTTGATGTCAATCGGTTCCTTTTTATTGATTATTTTTTTACTATTTTAACATAAAAAGTTATCTTTTAACCTGGGTAATTCTGTTGTGATTAATGATTAATTATTTATCTAAAGGGTTTAAAGAAATCATTTCCCAAGTGACATAAGTTCCGATGGGACTCCATAATAAATAGGGTAATAATAAAAAGACTGATTCTTGGGAAATTGGCCACAGGAAAACCGCTAGGATTAATCCCCAAAAAAATCCGCTTGCACCGATGATGGTTCCCACTTGTAAGCTATGCAGACGACACATCACAGGGGTATAAGCCATGATCAATATTTCTAATAATAAATAGCCGGCCATCAATAACCATGTTTCTTTCGTCCCTGGTTGTTTTATCCACAGTTGATAAGCAGAATAAACCCCGCAGATAAAAATGAACATCCAAACGAAGGGGATTAGCCATTCAAAGGTTAGCCATTCGGGACGACGTAAGCGGTTAAACCAACCATAATCACTCTTAACCAATGTGTTAATTGATATTGCCACCAATAGAGTAATACTTCCGATAATCAATAGGGGAGAAATCATAAAGTCCCTCAACTGAACATCCTTTTAAAGAAATGGCTCCATTTCTCATTATTGTACCACAGAAGTTAACTTGATCTAAAATGGCATAGTTTAACCGGGATTGTTTTAGATTAGCTCCTGCTAAATTGGCCCCTTTGAGGTTAGCATAGTTTAAGTTAGTTTCTTGTAAATTCGCTTCGATGAGCTGCGCTTTAACTAACCAAGCTGATTCTAAATTACTTTGTTTCAAGTTGGCTTTTCTGAGATTCACTCGATTTAATAACGTAGGTAAGTCTTGATAAGTTGAGAGATCCGCTTTTTCTAAATTCGCCCCTTCTAAGTTGGTTTTACATAGCTTACTTCCTGTTAATAAAGCGCGATGAAGATTGGCGTTTTTTATATTACTTTTCTCGAGATTGCTATTGATGAGATTTGCTTCTTCTAAAATAGCTGATTCTAAGTTACTGTTAGATAAGTTAGCTTCAAACAAATTAGCTTCGGTGAAATTTGTTTGTCTTAGTTGAGCGTCTGTTAACCTTGCTTGTTGTAAATCAGCTTTCTTGAGATTGGCTTTATTTAAGTTAGTTTCATGGAGATTTGCGTGTTTCAAGTTGGCATTTTCCAGATTAACTCCTTCCAAATCTAGTTGTTGTAAATCTGCATTTTCTAGATAACAACCAACACATTCCCGCGCTACTAATAATCTCGTTTTGAGGTCAGATTTAGAAGCTTTCATAAATGACAAAGCGAGGAGTAACAGAAGTACGGTGATTAAGATTTTCATCTTTTTTTCCTCTGCTTCCTTAAACTTAAGTTTGCTTTGAGCCATAGTCATTTTACCCTGGCGTTTTTGGCTCAAAGTGCCTTCCCCCATTCTATCTAATGGTTGAGAACAGCATCAGTAAAATAAACATTTTCTTAAGGCTTTTAACCCAACAATATTCCTTAACAATGGATTAGTTGTGAGGATTATTGCAGCTTACTTGATGGTTTCTTCTTCTGCAAACCGAATAATATCATCATCCCCGAGATATTCTCCATTTTGGACTTCAATCATCACTAAGGGGATAACCCCAGGGTTTTCCACTCGGTGACGGGTATTCATGGGAACATAAGTAGATTCTTTTTGCTTGAGAAGATGTTCTGTTCCATCAAAAATAACTCTGGCCGTTCCGGAAACAACGATCCAATGTTCACTGCGATGATAGTGCATCTGGGTACTAATATGTTGTCCTGGGTTCACTTCAATGCGATTAATCCGATAACGTGGCCCCTCTTCTAACATGGTAACTCTTCCCCATGGAGGTGTGCGAGTAAATTCGCTAGGATGAGAATCTTTTTGTTTACTCATAATACCCAACCGATGATCATGGTTTTTCTAGACTTTATTCTATTTTACCCAAAACTGGTTGCTGCCGAGGTAAAATTACTGTAAAAGTGGTTCCATGGTTTAACTCACTCTCTATCAATATTTCTCCCTCATAAGCTTCTACACATTTGGAGACAATAGATAATCCTAATCCAGTTCCTGATATATTATCTACGTTATCAGCACGATAAAAGGGTTCAAAAAGGTGTTTTTGGGACTCTTGAGAAATGCCAATTCCTTGATCTTGAATACGAAAAGTAACGATTTTTTCTTCAGCAATAATATCTACAAAAATCTGACCACCTTGAGGAGAATATTTGAGAGCATTATTTAACAAATTGTGCAAAATGTGCCATAATAATTTTTCGTCCCATAATTCCAATTGCTCCTGAAAATTACCATTAAAATTGAGAATAATTTGATTATTTTTTTCAAAAGAAAGATGTAAAGAATGAATAATTTGTTGACAAAAATCTTTTAGATCAAGTTGATTAAAATTAGGTTTTAATTTGCCAGAATCTGCTTTTCCTAACAGTAAAACTTCGCTAAGAAGTTCGTTCATATCTTGCACCGCCTGACGAATCATCTGAAAATAAGAAAGTTGTTGCTCTCTGGTTAATTGCTCGTAACTCTCTTCTAATAATCCTGCTGATAATAAGATTGTATTAAGAGGATTACGAAAATCATGGGAAAGCATAGAAACGAATTCAGATTTTAATTGATTTAATTCCTGTGCTTTTAATAACTGAATTGTTCGTTCTTCTACTCTTTTTTCTAGTGCTTGATTAGCTTCTCTTAATTGTTCTTCCATCTGTTTACGCTCAATTGCATAACAAATAGAACGCACTAAAATATCCAAGGTGATATGACGTTTTACTAGATAGTCTTGCGCTCCTTTTCTAACAGCTTCTAAAGCTAATTCTTCATCGTTCATATTAGTTAAAACCACAATAGGAATATGAGAATTTTGACTAATAATAGGAACAAAAGAATCTAACCCTTGACTATCTGGTAAGGTTAAATCGAGTAGTATAATGTCAAATGTTTGAGTTTGTAGCTGGTTTAGAGCATCTCCTAGCCTTTTTTCATGACATAAGCGAAATTCTTGCCTTGTTGCTCCTTTTAGCACTTCATGCAAGAGTCTCGCTTCTGCTAGATTATCCTCAATTAACAAGACTTTGATAACACTGGTTATCCCCATAATAATCTTGTCCTGCTTGGCTTCCTATTTCTAGGGTAGCGTGATTTGGTCTTTATATTTGTAGTATTTTCTCAATCTTTCTTAAAAAGCATAGTTTTGATGCAGATTTTTCATACTCAATCACTTTGAGCAAAGTCACGTCATTAACTTTTTTATAAACCCTCCTGACCCCTACCTGGGAGCCTCCTGCCTTCTTCAACTTTTTAACTTCCTTAATTTTACTTAAAAATCATCAAAAATATCTAATTGTTCTACCAGATTTATTGTACTTTTTTTATCTTTATTCGGATTAACCTGAGTAATCCCTTCTCGCAATCCTAGGGCAATTTTACTATGGGTTTCTATCTGATTCATCACTTGTTTTGCTCGACTAATCACCGAAGCAGGTAAACCGGCTAATCTTCCCGCTTCAATACCATAGGATTTGTCGGCCCCACCGGGTCTAACTTGATGTAAAAAGACAATTTCATGGGGTAATTCCTGCACGGTAACTTGATAATTAGCGACATTAGTAAGAATAGAAGCGAGTTCATTTAACTCATGATAATGGGTAGCAAAAATGGTTCTTCCTTGTACTTCTGTGGCTAGGTATTCTGCCACCGCCCAAGCAATGGAAAGTCCATCAAAGGTAGCGGTTCCTCGGCCAATTTCATCTAATAAAATTAAGGATTTTTTGGTAGCATGATTTAAAATATTTGCCGTTTCATTCATTTCTACCATAAAGGTTGATTGTCCAGTGGCTAAATCATCCACTGCCCCCACGCGGGTAAAAATGCGATCGCTAATGCCTAATTTTGCCCTTGTGGCAGGGACAAAGCTACCGGTTTGACTCATTAATTGAATCAGGCCAACTTGTCGTAAATAACAGCTTTTTCCACTGGCATTGGGTCCCGTTAAAATAATTAAATCAGGGCTAATTTCTTGTTCATTATGTCCCATATTAGTTGAGTTAGGAACAAATAAACCTGCCCCCAAAGATTGCTCAACCACAGGGTGTCTACCGTCAACTATTTCGATTAAGCGACTGTCCAAAATTTCGGGGCGACAATAACCTTGAAAGACAGCAATTTCTGCGAATCCGGATAACACATCAATGGCAGCCACTGCTTTAGCTATTTTGCGAATTTCTTGGGCTTTTTCTGCCACTTTTAAGCGCAATTCCACGAAGATTTCGTACTCTAATTTATTGAGGTCATCCTGGGCGGTTAAAATGCGAGTTTCTCGTTCTTTTAACTCTGGGGTAATATACCGTTCTTCGTTGGTTAAAGTTTGTTTTCTAACGTAATTATCGGGGGCTTGTTCGGCTTTACTCCGAGGCATACTTAAATAATAACCAAAGGTCTTATTATAACCAACTTTTAAGTTAGAAACCCCTGTTCTTTCTCTCTCTGTAATTTCCAAATTAGCTAACCATTGACGGTCATCTTCTAACCGTTTTCGCATGGCATCTAAATCCCCATTAATACCATCTCGAATTACGCCACCATCTTTCAAATGTAAGGGAGGAGATTCCACTAAATGATCAATAACATAGTGACCCAATTTTTCTAAATCAGGAGGAACGTTTTGTAAAGCTTTTAAATATAAAGATTCACCTTGTAATGCTAATTCTGCTAACTCTTTTAACTTAATTAATGATTCCGCCAAAGATAATAAATCCCTGGCATTGGCAGTTCCTGCACCCACTCTACCACTAATTCTTTCTAAGTCATAAATACTCCGTAATAATTGTCTAATATCTTGTCGTAACGTAGGATTATCAATTAATTCTTGTATTGTGTTTTGTCTAGCAATAATACCTTTTATACTTAACAAAGGTTCTAGTAACCAACGACGCAAAGCACGACCCCCCATTGCAGTACAGGTGCGGTCTAACGCCCATAATAAAGAGCCATGAAAACTACCATCTCTAACGGTTTGATTGATTTCTAAATTGCGTCGGGTTTGATAATCTAAAATAAGGAAATCGACTTGATTATAAGTGCGTAATAATTGTAAGGGAACTTGATGAGCTTTTTGAGTATCTTCGATGTATTCTAATAAACCGCCAGCGGCACGAATGGCTAAGGGTAAATGTTCACAACCAAACCCTTCTAAAGACCGAACCCGAAAGTTAATTAAGAGCTTACTTTTGGCTTCATGGAGAGTGAAAGGTGTTTGCGATCGCAGGGAATAACAAAAACAATCGGGTAAGACATCCGCTAAATATTCCGACTTCTCTCCAGGCCGCAATAAACTATTAATATCAGGGGCATTAGTGGGGATTAAAATCTCTGCCGGTTGTAGCCTCAATAACTCTAAATTCAAATTAGCTAATTCTTTTGATTGGGTAGTAAAAAATTCTCCGGTGGAGATGTCAGCATAGGCCAGTCCCCAATGTTCCCCGGCAATCACAACTGCAGCTAAATAATTGTTGCGTTTTGCTGATAACATTCCCTCATCAGTAAGGGTTCCTGGGGTCAAAAGTTTAGTAATTTTTCGCTCTACCATTCGCCCTTGTGCCGCTGCTTGTGCCGAGTCTTCAACTTGATCACAAATAGCCACAGCATAGCCTTTTTCTACCAATAAACGACTGTAACGATCTAACGCATGATGAGGCACTCCCGTCATGGCCACCCTACCGATTTCTCTCCCCCCTTCTTTGCTGGTTAACATTAACTCTAATTCTTGGGAAATGGTAACCGCATCTTGGAAAAAACATTCAAAAAAATCCCCGACTCGGTATAGTAATAAAGCGTTAGGATACTGTTGCTTAACTTTGACATAATGCTGATACATTGGGGTCAATTTCTTAACCTCTAAAATGCCATAATCGGTATGAGGGGATTTACTGGTGGCAATCTTAGATGTAGGGTTTGATTCTGAATAACTGGACATTGATAAGCTGATAGATTAGTAGTTAAGTTAAGTTAAACAGGGAAGCTTGAAGGAGGCCGAAACCTACCTTCTGTCCCCCCGAAGTATTAATCAATAGATATGGTTTGAGGACCGCTACCATTATCTTTTGTATGGTCAGTATAGGCAAAATCGGTCATTCCCTGCTCTTGGAGCCAACTTTTTAAGGGATCTTCTGAAAGTTTAAGCTTAAGTGCGCCGGAAACCAGTCCCCCAGCAAAAGCGAGGGGTTGCTCCATCAATTCTTTGAAAATGGGCTGTAATTCATCGAGAAACATGATAATTCTCCGAGTGTAATTGAAATGTCCTTATAGATTGTAGCTAACTTTACTCATCGTCCCCAAAGGGCTAAACCGCCTCCTCTTCCTCGTGCAGCGATTAAATTATCTTCTATTAAAAAGTAAGTAAAAAAGGCTTGTTTTTTCACTTTTTCTTGATAAAATTTAGCTTCACTTTCCTTACCACCACGGATCTTTCCTTGATATAAACGAAGATTACCAAGGGTGATAGACATCTGAGTAAAATCGAAGGCCAGGATATTTTTTGGGGGTAAAAATTTAGCAGGTCCGGTTAATATCAGGTTTAATGCACCTAGTTTAATGGCGTTTTCTAACGTTCCTGACTGAGAGAGGGTATCAAAATGATAAGTCAGTTCAATGGTAGCCCAACGGGGTAAATAACGCCCCGATCGCAAGACAACTCCGGCTCGATTTTGCGCTTGTTTGGTTCCTGTGATAAAACAGAGTCGCCAAGTACCTTCTAACTGTTGGGGACTATAGGCCGGTTTAGTTTGACGACTGGATTTTTCAGCGGCCACTAAAGCAATCACTAACTTATCAGCAGGGGGTTTGTCTTCTCTTTTTTTTAAGATCCAAGTAACCGCTTTTTGAAGACTTAATAAATAATTCATAAGTTGATTCGCCTGAGTTTGGAATAAGAAAAAGAGACTTTTATCATCAACTAGCTTGTTCTAGCAATTATCTGTTCATAGGAACGATACAAGGTACGATAATCATAATTTTTGGCAAACCTTAAAGCATTTTCTCCTATTTGTTGCTGTTTTTCCTGATGGTTTATCAGTTCAGCGATCAAATGGGGATAGTCATCGAGGCGATCGCAGATGATCCCTTCTTCACCAGATTCCACAGGATAGCCTCGAAAGGCAATACTGGTTCCTATAACCACTTTGGCATAGGCCATTGCTTCAACGGTTTTTAAGGAGGTCCCTGTGCCGGATAGAATGGGGGAGACAATCAAGGCTGCATTATTATATAACATTGAAAGTTCTTGGTCTGTTACTTTTCCCAGGGCAATAAAATTATTATTTTCTTCCGGTTGCCAACAACTTCCCACCACCACAAACTGACAGGCCAGATCGGGATAATCAGTTGCCACCTTAACCCCTATCTCTTGAATCATTTTAACAGCTTCTATATTGGGTTCATGTTTACTCCCCACAAAGAGACAAAAGGGTTTCTTGATCCTGGGAAAAGTGTCTTCTAATCGTAACAGATTGTCAGTATTTTGTTCTAGATTGACGGGATTAGGAACAAGGGTAGATGATAATTGATATTGCTGTAAAAATTCTTGATCATCGTCAGACACACAAATAAGATGATCCGCTTTTTGTAAGGCTTTAATTTCTTCGCTTAACGCAATTTTTCCGATTATGGTTTTTTCATCAAGTTGTTGGGATAAAATGTCATGAGCCGTAATCACTAATGGCGTGTTATATTCTTGACAAATATCTGCCACTGTCAAGGCCCAAAATGGATATTCTAAGATAACGGTATCGGACCATTCTACTAGATTTTTGACAGAGTTAATAAATCCAGAGTCAAATCGATATTGATAGTAAATCCAAGGTAACCAATGTTCTAAGCTTTCGGGATTTTCTTGGATTTTCTCCTGTTTTTCTCCATCGAAAACCAACCCATCAAACCATGATTGATAAGCGTCTTTATAGAGGTCATTAACCAAGCAATAATCTTGATAAGATTGTTCATAGTAAGTATAACGAACCCCATCTTGTCTAAAATCTTTGGCTTCTCCTGTGGTAAATAACCAAACCTGATAAGACTGAGCTTGTAAATAATCAATCAATAAACCCACTCGTTTACTTGCTCCACTTTTTCGCTCTAAAATATCTCCCCAAGGATATAAAATAGCGACTTTTTTACCTGTTGCTTTTAAAGGTATCGCCTTATCCTTCAGTAAAAACTCAAACACCTGATCCATTGTTTGAGAATAACTGTTTTTACCTAAATTATCATCAACATAAATCCCATATCCTTGAGGCTTATTTGTGCTTTCTTTTATTTTTTCAAGTTCGTATTGATGATGGAAAATTAAAGCATCACATTGATTCAATAATTGACATTCTAGTTGATATTCATCTTGATTAATATCCCGATGATTAGTCACAGCATACCAATAAGAAAGAATTTGAGGAATTTCGCAAATGACTGAAGATTCCGTTATATTAAATCGTTCAATAATACTATAGCTAAGGATAGAATTTATAAAAATAGCATCAAATTGATTGGTTTGTAATAATTGACTTAAATCTGATGGAATACTCAAATTATATCGCTCAACTAAATCTCTTTTAAAACTATTTTTTTGTTCTAAAACTTCTTTTATATATTCTTTCGGATCAATATCATAGGGAAAAATATCAGTCTGATTATAATTAATAATCCACCTTTGTTTTACTTTAACAGAAAATTCTTGAAACAGTTTATCAATGATAGGATAGACTTGATGATAAAAAGGTTCGTAATGCTCACCTTTTCGTTCCTGCTTATTAGTAAAAAATAATCCATAAACATCATAACCACAAAGCCCTAAATATTCAAGATGGTTAAGATATGAAGGATCAATGGTTTCTTGATCTAAGAAAAAATCACTTTCTATAACTAAAAGAATTTTAGGAACTGACTGAGGTATATTGTTAGAAACTATTTCCTCATTCGTATTAATTACTGATTCAATAAATTCCGTTGTATCAACCTCAATATTATGCTTATCTGACAATAAAATTTTAACTAAATTATTAGGAGAATTTAGTTCTAGCCATCCTTGAGAAAATTGCTTTGCTGCATCTGAAAACTGATCTAAATTTTCGACAACTTCAATCACTTTATTAGGTATTTCATCAGGATTTTGATAACAACTTGCTCTTGATGAATCGACTTGTTTTCCTAACCAGCTATTTTGAGGAACAATAACTGGTTTACCTGCTGCTAAAGCTTCGGTTAATACCCCCGAAGTACGAAAGCGGTAACTGTTAGGATCGTAAGGTAAAATTAAAGCATCTGCTTCTGCTAGAATTTGATAATAATCATCAGCAGACATCGCCTGTCTAATTAACGTTACTTTACTGTCTGGATATCTTTCTAAAGCTAAGCGAGATTGAGGAATTAACCCTTCTCCTCCTTCAATGCTAAAATTAGATTGAATGGTCAATTTGATTTTTTCGGGTTGAATATAATCTGTCCATAAAGATTCAACAATATTCGGCAAATAATGATAGCCTTTTTCTGGTCTTGCGTCTCCCAAATAAACAAAATGAATCGGTTTATCGGTGTTTGAGATTTCTATATTTTGCTGTAACTTTTCTTGTCTAAAGGGAATAGGAATTTTATATAATTTAACTTCACTTAAACTATTATAGCGTTGAATTAAATCATCAGTATCAGTATAAAACTGTATTTTTTTCGGCCATAATTGAGATTGAAAACAGTTATCAAAAATTGCTTTTAATCCCATTCCTGGTGCGTAAATAACCAAAGGATCATCAATATCTCGACGTAATAAAATATGAAATCGAGGCAGTTTATCTAGTTCGGCAGAAGTTAAATAATGATAAACATCTTCCACTTGATGAATACCAATTGTATGAATAAAAACTTCATCATCTGAATTAAGTTTAATTCCTTTTAAAACCTTATGCAAAGTATCTCTAAAGGTCTCAGATTTTGGAGTTAATATCTTAACAAATGCTTGATTAACTTTCCTGAAAAATACATTCAATACGTATCTAACTAAGCCCCAAATAATCTTAAAGATTCCCCATAAGGTATTAGAAAAAGGGATAGAACGTAACAAATTAATATCTTGTTGTATCCAGTTTAATAATCTTGAAGTGCTGCCTTTAATTTTTTCTAAAAGCAATTTTAATTTAGGTTGAGTTAATTCCCAATATTTAAAATAAAATTGAAATTTACTATTGATTTTTTCTGATAATTTATCGACAGGATTATTTTGTAAAAAGTCCAAAAAATCTAAAATTTTAGTTGGCTTTTTTAAAGAAACTGGGTTGTCAAACCAATCAACTTCAAAAGCTGAAATAACCTGTATATGCTCAGGATATAATGAGCTTGGAAATGCCTTATTAGCAATAATAATCGGTTCATATCCTTGTCGATAAGCTGCTTCAGCAACGGATAAACTACATTCGTAATGATGACCTTGAAGATTACAAAGAGAATGGTCGATGATAATCAACTTTTTCATAATTAATACCTAATTTAAAATTAATTAAAGTTGTTTAAATTATAATAGATAATAATTGCTTATTTCACTAACTCCATTGAGTCAGCATAAAATAACTTTCCATGAACCCAATTATCATCAGGTAAATTGATTGATTGACCACAGATTCCTATAATTCCTTGTTTTTGAGGAATCAACTGACTATCGGTAATTACCCAAATTCCTTCTTGATTAATTAAATTAATTTTACTAATTATGGTCGTATTTTCGCTTATGTCATCTAAAGTTTCAAAGAACTTTTCTAGCATACCACCCTTTGCCAATTTTTTCAGGAATGAATATCCTGCATTAAAATCGTGAATTGTCACTTTGGGGATATAACTTTGAGATTTTTCCTGATTAGCTACTATCTGAATAGATGAACCAGCACTATTAAAAAAATAAGCAACTTCATGATCACTGGGACAAGAAATTTTAGAAAATTGAGGTGGACGACTCATAAATTTAGTCATTAATGTCCCCAAAATAATAAATATGGTCAATCCTATACAGAAGTTCTTTAGCAGTTTAGGGGACTCATTTATCTTAGAAACTTGTGTGAAAATCGATAACTTACTTTTTTCACAAATCCAAGTTAATCCTAAAGTGGGAAATAGGGAAAAAAAGGGAATTGTTGCTGCATAAATTCTTGTTCCCGTGTCCCAAGGAGGAGCAAAGGGTAATGATAATAAAAGCCCCACTAATCCCATCAACATAAATGAACTAATTAGACTACCCCATTGACGAAAAAACTTAACAATAGCGACTACACTAAAAATTTGTAAAATCTGATTAATAGTATTGCTCATGACAAATGAAAACGCAAATCCTTGTAAAAAAAATTGTTTCCAAGCACGAAGAAATCCTCTTAATAAGGCAGAAGGATCAGCTAAAAAAGCTTGAAATGCTAGTCGATATATTTGTCTTGTATCATGTACTCCTGGATGATCAACTGTAATGGTTGTCCAATTTCCACCAACCATCATACCGTATAAAACATAAGCAAAGTTACCATTAGATTGACTGCCCGGTAAAGTAACCAGTTTAAAAATAATAGAATTGAAAATAAAAGCTAATAAAATCACAGCAAATCCACCGAAAAGAAAAGGAATAGAGAAGCGAGATTTAGATCGAAAAGCATAAACTCCCCAAACCCAAAAAGCAGGTAAAATAAAGAAAACACCAGCACGGATGTTTAAGGCTATCGTTAATAAAAAGAGTCCAAATAAACAAGTTTTTACTTTTTGGGTGTGTAACCCGCGCCACATAACAGCAGTTCCCAATGCTCCCACCGCAAGACCTAAATTTTCTGTGGCCACTGACCCAATATAAAGTTTAATAAAAGCAAACATTAAAGTTAGTATTAAAGCGGATGCAATGGTTCCTTGATATTTCTTAATTTCACGGGCTAGGAAAAAGCAACTAATCGCAGTAATTAAGACAAGAATCCCTATAGTTGCTTGTAAATTTTCTTGAGTTAAGCCTAAAATAGTAGCGATCGTACCATGAGATAAAGGGCGAAGAGTACCAACATGATGAAAGGTTCCACCTTGTAGTAAACGCAATGCGCTTGTGTAGTAGGGATTGGTATCACTTAAGGGAAATAAACCGTTAAAAATGTAACCATTAGATGATAAGTGATGCCACTTTTGGGAAAGTTCTGCACCAAATAAAGCCAAAGTAGCAGTAAAACTGGTAATTAATCCTAGCCAACCATTAGGTAAATAAGCGAGATACAGGAAAGCATAAACAATAATGATAAAAATAGTTAAATGATTTATTTGCTCTAAATCGTTTGTTTCTTTAAAAAACTCATTAAGAGGTTCCGGCAATCCCGACCATAGGATCAAGCAGAAGCAGATTATCCCGACAATTCCACTCATTAATATTAATAGAGTTGATTGAGGAATTTTCAACAATGGTTTTTTAGATTTCATTTTAGTTCTTGGATTTACAATACAAATTCGCTGGAGCCAAGGGAATAGGGAATTCAGTTTTTTCATAGCTATCTAACTTAAACCATGAATTGGAAGTTTCTAAAAAATCATCATCTAAACCATCAAAAACAACTACTGTAGAAATGTCTTGTTTATTCTTCAAGGAATTAATTGTCTGATTGCTATATTTGTCAACTAACTGTTTTATTCTCTCACTATCAATAAATGCCCAAGCTATTTCAGCTTCTTTAAGACTATCAGATAAAAATTCAGTATCTTTCAGCCCATAGGTAGCAATTAATAGATTTTGCCGATTATAAACATAATCAAGAATGGTTGGGGTTACACTAGCAGCTTCATATCGAACTCTTGGATTAACAGCCAAAAGAACAGCTTCATTGTTAGGAGTACAATCAGCTATTTTTTGAAAAAGTCGATTAATATTAGCGTTATTGTCGGTGATATTATTATAAACTGACCAAACTTGCGGAATACTGGAGGTGATAACAGCGATTGAAATACAAATAAAAATATAAGCCATGACTTTTGAATGAGTCCGAAGCAGTTTTATGGAATAGGTAATCAAAAATGCTGAGCCAATAGTTGCCGGTATCAAGTAATAACCCAACATACCTAAAATACCAGATTTTGTGTACAGCAAAATTTGAGGTCCCATAATCAATAAAGAAATGATCACAGCTGGTAATAATTGCTTAATAAAACCCTGAAGAGAGTTCTTTTTATAGTTAATAATAATGAGCGTAGCTACCAATGAAGCCAGAAAAATCCATAAATGACTACTATAAAACAAATCTAAAGCTGTACCGAAAATTTTAGATAACTGAAAGGTTTGTTGATCGATTCCTGCATAGTTCATTCCATCGGAACCTATTACAAAAAAAATGTAGCACAACTCAGCGATTAAAATCCCCACAATAACAATATTTGTTTTGAGGGTTTTTTGAACTGATTTATACAATGATGTACCCTTAAAATGACTGTACGACCAAACCCTAAGAGCTATTAAAGCAGGTATACAAACAATATAAGACTCTTTGATTAAAGATGCACAAAGGGTTGATAAAACAAACAAAACATTAAATACTAATGTTTGAGTTTTATGTTGACTTTTGGCACCAAGTACCGCCAAAACCATGGCAACTGCTAGAAAAAATGTCCCTGTTACTTGAGTATAACTAGGTTGTGTCCAGATTGATGCTTGTGGACCGACTAAAGCTAAGGCTGGAAAAAGACAAGCGATTAATATGGGGATATTCAATAGTCGCGCAAACCAAACCATTGAAAATGCAGTTAAACTAAGTAGTAAACAACTAAAAGTAAACCAAACAGTGGCATTAATTCCTAATAGTTGAGTGAGCAAAACTTGATTTGTATAGTAAAGCGGTACAAATCGACCCATGTTATAATCATGTATAACCCATTGCTTTATGGTTGGCCAAAGTCCCAGTTGTTGAACTTCTTGGTGCATGGTGACAATGGTGTGATCATTCATGAAGAAATTCAAACCACCGAATAATAACCCTGTTTGCCAAAAAAAGAAAAAACAAATTAAGGTGATAACTCCAGCAACTAAGAGATTAGTGATAAGAATATTTCCTCTTTTCTTTCGATGGAAATTCCTATCTTTTCTCCATTGTGTTTGTGCTTCTGTTGTTGACTTCATGATCTTTTTATTAAACTAATTTATGAGTAAAAACTAAATCAATATAGGTCTTTTTCGTTATTTCTTGCTCTATAATTGCTAAATCAGCTTTCAGTAATTTTCCCCCTTTATTAAGAACATACATAACATAACCTCGCTGCTGAAAAAATTGCAGTATTTCTTGAGGAATAAACCCTAATTCAGTAATCATAGAAGGCATATATTCTAAAACAATTGTTGCATCAGGATTAGCTTGTAAAGTCTTTTCCATCCCTAAACAAACCGGGAATTCATACCCTTGGACATCAATTTTAATAAACTTAATGACACCATTGTTTAACTCATTTTCAACAAAGTCATCGATAGATAGTAAGGGAACTTGAGAAACTTCTTTTAGGGTAACTCCAGATGCTTTATAAGTGTTGGTAAGAATTCGATGATCAGCATGATGGCTTTCATTGTGCCATAATTCAATAGTTCCTTTTTCTACACCAACAGCCGCTTTAATGGGAATCACTTTACCAATTAAATGATAAATATTGAGAATCTCTCGTAAACTATCAATATTTTTTGTTTCGGGTTCAAAAGCATAAACTTGAAAACCTGGGGTGATTGCTTGACTAAATAAAGTAGCTGTGTAACCAATATTAGCCCCTACATCTAAAATATGACCTCCTTGAAAAAGTTCTGGATATTGTTGAGTTAACCCAAAAAAAGGATCTTCTATATGTTTTTTATAAAAAAAGTAAGCCCAGTAAAAAATTTTCTTAAACCAAGCTGTTTCTAATAAACCTGTTCTTTTAAATAGGGCGTAAATCCAAAGTAAAACTTGCTGTACAATTGACATAATTAATCTCCTCTAGGGCTTAGGAATAGCAAGAACATTGATGCCACCGGCTTTATGACAAAGCTTTTCTAATGCTGCTTGATTCATAGCAATGGGTTGACGGTTTGTTAACTGGACTAACTGATAATCAGCTTCTTGTAACGTTATCAGTAACTCATCAATTTGTTGCCGTTCTTCTTGTACATATAAAGCCATTTCCATAATTATTTTTGGGCGGTACTGTCTTAAGGTTTTCTTTGCCCCGTTTAAGACGGTTAGTTCATAACCATCTACATCTAATTTAATGAGATCAATTTTCTCTATTCTGTGTTGTTCGCAATATTCATCTAAAGAAATACCTTGAACGCCATCAGTGGTCATCAATTTCCCTTGATGGAGGGGATGAATACTCGGATTATTATCAACTTCTGCCGTTAAATCCCAACTGGAATAAACTAACGCAGGAGGATTTTCTCCTCTGTCTAATAACATAATTTGTTCAGGCTGAACACGATTGATTATTTGAGGGTTAAGGGATAAATTGCGTTGTAATTTTTCATAGGCCCAAGTTGTCGGTTCAAAAGAAATTACTTGACCCGTTTTACCTACTGCTTGCGCTATAGGAAGGGTCATCGCACCGATATTTGCCCCAATATCTAAGACGACATCACCAGGTTGAATCAGGGATTTAAAAGAGTTAAGGGTTTCTGGTTCATAGACGTTTAAATAAATAGCAAGATCAATGCCTTCTCGTAAATCCAGAGACCATTTAACCCCTCGACGTTTCACTCTTGTTAGGGGAGATAAGCCAAACCAAGAGCGAACTGTTACAATAAAACGACTCAGTAAACGAGCAATTTTAATTTTACCTTCTGTGGAAATTTTCACGGTTTAAACTTCTCTTTTTTCTAAAACAACTAAAACACGAAAGGCAAGCAATCGACCCATAAAAGATAACATTTTTTCTAAATTTAATAAGGGTTTATATAAAAACATTGGTACTAATGAAGGTTTTTCAAATCCTCCACTTAAAGGATAAATAAAAAAGGACAAACGGCGATGATAAACTTTTAAAAATTGGGGATATTTATCTCTAAACTGGGGGAACTTTCGTTCAAATAAAATTGTCGCAAAAGCTTGATTAGCATCAAAAGGTTGACGAGTGGGGGAGGGTTCAACAAAGAGTAAAGGATCTTGTTTAAAGTTCACCGGTTCTGGATGTAAAAAATGATAAACGAGCCAAGAAATGGGTGAGATATAAGGCTCCATCATGATAATTCTGCCACCCGGACGGAGAATGCGTAACGCTTCGTTAAAAAATAGGGTAACATTTTCAATATGATGGAGAACATCAAACATCACAATATTGTCAAAAGATTGATCAGGAAATGGCATATCTTGAGCATCTGCTACCACATCAATCCAAGGTAGAGGAACAATATCGCTGGAGGTAACATTGGGTGCAAACTCTTTAAAGTTGCCACTACCGCCCCCTAATTCTAAGGTTTTTCCAGGAGAAAGTTGGGCTGTCATTTCTCGATACCAAGTGGTATATAAGGCTCGTAAAATGGGCTTTTTTTCCCAGATTACTCTATGTTCTTGTAGTATGGTTTCGGTCATTTTTCACCCATCGTAAGAATGATTGACTATACTGATATTTAACGAAATTTTATTTTTTTGGCTGCAAATAAACACATTTTTAATAGAACAATTCCCTCCTTAAAATGTTGAATATTAGAAGATCCATAGGTTCTAGGATCGTATCTTACTGGTACATCTTTCATCTGTAAACCCAGTTTAGCTGCACCAAATAATAAGTCGAAATCCCCAAAGGGATCAAATTCTCCAAAGTAAGAACGGTTATCGGCAATTTGTTGATAATGATGACGAAAGAGGACTTTGGTTCCACATAAAGAATCTTTGATTTTTATCCCTAGTAAATAGGAGAGTAACCAGGCAAAAAATCGATTGGCCATACGATTTAACCAGGGCATGGCTTGGGGATGCACTGGGTACACTAAACGACAACCATTGGCAAATTCACAAGCCCCCGAAGCCAAAGCATCAAAGAAATGGCTTAAATCCTCGGGTCTAACGGTCAAATCAGAGTCCAAAATCATCAAAATGTCCCCTGTTGCCATGGCAAACCCTTGACGGACTGCATCCCCTTTTCCTTTGCCGGTTTGTTGACAAATTTTAATGTCCCATTGATGGCCATATTTGGCTTGTACTCTTTGAATTTCTTCCCAAGTATTATCTTTGGAATGACCTTCAATGAAGATGATTTCTGTATGTTTTCCAAGTTGGGGCATTCGGGTTACACAACTTTCGATATTTCCAGCTTCGTTTCGAGCCGGAATAATCACAGAACAGGTTAAGGTTTGATCCTGTTTAACTGTCTTTGTTTTAGTTATTTTTGGTCTGGCAATAATGGACTCAGTTAAACATAATTGATTGATCAAAGGAAGGGGCGCAATCAGTTTATTAAATAACCAAGATAAACCAATAATACGCCTGGGTATTAGCATCTGTTTATGATGAGAAATTACTTCAAATCCATTGATGTTTAAAATATTTTGAATGTCTTCATAACTGAGCCAATTTAAGTTATCAATTGGCATTCTTTGTTGAAGCAGGGTTGCTATTTTTAAAATAATTTCCCAAGCGGGATTATGAAAGGTTAAAATTAAACGGGTGTTAGGATGACAAGAATCGGCTAAATTATTAAAAGTTTTGTGTAAATTATGAAGATAACTGACAGTATTGGCTAACAGAATATAGTCAAATTTTTGATCGGATTCGTAATATTCCCCATCTTCTAAGAGGAAATCTAAGTCAGGAAATCGATATTCAGCATATTCTATTGCTTGTTTATTAATGTCAATTCCTAAACCGTATTCAGGATTGACTGAGGCTAATAGATATCCTGTACCTGAACCTATTTCTAGGACGTTAGAATTAGATTTTACATAAAAACGGTAAAATCTTTCTATGTCTTGGTAGTATAATAAGTTTCTCTTTCTCCATTTTTCAGGTAGAAAAACATATTGTTGTTCTGTTGAATTCTCGGATTTTCGTCTGTTTGCTGTAGATTTCATAAGGCTAGTTTGTAATAGGAGTTTAAAATCAGTGTTAAACAATTTAATGTGCTTTTCCTAGACTGGGGAAAAATCGCCAAGGTTTCTTGAGTTTAAACCAAAGCCCTCGTAGTCGCCAGAATTTGCTGGTTTTCATGGCCACAATTTCTTGCTCAATTGCTGTCAGTTTACTTTCTTGATCTATTACCAAACTTTGAGATGTTTCGAGTTCTCTATTGACGGTTTCTAACTGGTTTTTTAGCTCTTCATTATTTTGTTTAGATAACAATAATTGTTCTTCAAAATATAAAATTATATCTTGATATTTTAATAGTCTTTTTTTATCCCAATCATTACCTTGATAAACTATAGCATTATTATGAACCTTCCAATATTCTCCCCTGGTTAATTGAATATCTTTAGTCGATAAACCATCAAGAGCATAAGATGCTATTGTTCTAGGATAATACTGCCAATTAATTTCCTTATATTGTAAAAGATTGAGATACCATTCAACGTCAGCAACTATCTTATAATCTTCATTAAATAAACCATATTTATTAAAAATATTGGTTTTAGCAAAAGTTGCTTGATGAGGCATACTTCCATAAACCATCCACTCTAAAATCTTGTCAGGTTGAGGCGGTTTAACAAGAATCGTATCATC
>JASJBX010000017.1 GCA_030066295.1 Crocosphaera sp. | reverse complement strand
TCTTTGGTTGATAAGCTTGGTTCGGTTCTTGATGATCCTAACTCTGATTCGTTAAACTCATAATTGTTATGAGTCTGGGTTAAGAGTTTACTGGGGATTCCTATTAGTTATTCCTCAAAACGATATCCTTTACCATAAACTGTATGGATAAGAGGTCCTTCTTCTTCTATTTTGCGCCTCAGTAGGCGAATTAAAGCGGCTAGGACGTTACTGTTGGGTTTGTCCGGTTCTTCCCATAAAGACTGATAAATCTGCTCATGGGTCAATAATTGTTGGGGATGCTGCATAAAATAGGTCAGCAGTTTTACCTCTTTATCCGATAGACTGACCATTCTTCCTTGACGATAAGCTACTTGATTGTCTGGATCAAGTTCTAAGTCTCCTACTTTTAGCCGACTTGTTACAGCACTCTCTGAGGCAGTGGAACGACGCAACAGGGCCCGAACCCTGGCCATTAATTCCCTTAACTCGAAAGGTTTCACTAGGTAGTCATCGGCACCCGCATCTAACCCCATGACCCGGTCGTCTAGGGTATCCTTAGCAGTCAGGAATAAAACGGGGGTGGTTTTTCCCTGCGATCGCAATTCTTGACAGATGGACAGGCCTGGCTTACCAGGTAACATCCAATCTAAGATTAACAGATCGTAGGCATTTTGTAAAGCCAATTGATAACCTGTTTGGCCATCGTCAGCCACATCTACATCATAGCCTTCGTGGGATAAAACATGATACAGGGGTTCGGTTAATTCTGCTTCGTCATCCACTAAAAGGATTTTCATCAGCCTAAATCAAAGAGTAAGATTTCAGTATTGTCTTTCTTTCCTAACAAGTTAATCTTACCTTCTTCTGTAATGGCCGCCCCATCTCCCGTTTCCAGGGTTTCGCCATTAATTTCTACTGACCCTTTAGCCACGTGAAGCCAACATAAGCGATCGCTGTCACCCCTGTAGTCAATGCGATCGCCTTCATTCAAGACCGTTGCGTAAAGGCGTGCATCTTGATTAATGGTGAGGGACTGGTTCTGGCCATCAGGAGAGGCGACTAAGGTCAGTTTTCCTTGTTTTTGGTCAACAGAAAAGTGTTTTTGTTCGTAACTGGGTTCAATACCTCTACTTTTGGGAAGAATCCAAATTTGCAAAAAGTGAACCGGTTGATTGGTGGACTTATTATATTCGCTATGAGCAATACCGGTTCCGGCAGATATCCGTTGTACGTCTCCGGCCCGAATAATGGAGGTATGACCCATATTATCTTGATGCTCTAGTTCTCCCTCCAAAACATAAGAAATAATTTCCATGTCCCTGTGGCCATGGGGACCAAAACCGGCACCCGGCAAAACGTGATCGTCGTTGATCACCCGCAACGTGCCAAAACCCATGTGTTTAGGGTCGTAATAGTTACCAAAAGAAAAGGTGTGTCTACTGTCTAACCAACCAAAGTTGGCGTGACCTCTTGCTTGGGACTGACGAACGGTAATCATTTTTTTGCCTCCTCATGGTTTTGCCTTCTGATGATTATTATGAATTGTTTTTCAAAAAAAGACAATGTATTATTTCATAGACAAATTGTATCTATTGAGTTGACAATATAACGGTTATGGATAAGTTAGAAAGTATGTACGCTTTTACGCGAGTGGTGGAAGAGGGAAGTTTTGCGGCCGCTGCCCGAAAAATGGAGTTATCTCGCTCGGCGGTGAATAAGTTGGTGATTAATTTAGAGAATTACTTGGGAGTATCTTTGCTCTATCGCACCACTCGTCAAGTCACGCCGACTGCCACCGGTCAAGCGTTTTACGAACGTTGTCTTGATATTCTTAACACCGTAGAAGAGGCGGAGTTATCGGTTTCACAGCAACAAAGAGAACCCCAAGGACACTTAAAAATTAATGCACCCATGTCTTTTGGTGTTTCTGGGTTAGGTAGGGTTATCACCGAGTTTATGAGTTGTCATAGCAAGCTTAAAGTTCAGTTAACCCTAGAAGATCGCTTGATCGATCCTATTAGTGAAGGTTACGATTTGGTCATTCGTATTGGTTCACCGCCTACATCTCCTAATTTAATCGTTCATAAGATTACGACGATTTCTCGTGTTATTTGTGCCTCACCTCATTACTTAAAAATGAAGGGAATGCCTCAGACCATACAGGATTTAAAAGACCATTCTTGTCTTCATTATGGCTATTTGTTAAGTGGCGGTCAATGGCGATTAATTCATCAAGAAAAAGAAGAAAAAATTTTCGTTGAAGGGGTTTTCTGCTCTAATAATGGGGAAGCTTTAAGGGATGCTGCTTTACAAGGATTGGGTATTGTCATGTTACCCACTTTTATTATTGAAAACTTTTTGAAAAACGGTGATCTAACTAGAGTTTTATCAGAATATCAACCGCCCGAATTGGAATTATTAATTATTTATCCCGTCAATCGTCATCTTTCTCCCAAAATTCAGTTATTAACTCAATTTTTAAAAGATCATTTTCAATAGAAAAGAAAACTTGAGCCTTAACTAATACTATAGATAACTATTATAGTTAGTTAACGACTCAAGTTATTTAAAGCAAAGATTTTTAAATGATCTTCTTAGATTTTTGTATGAGAACCATCGCAAAAAGGAGAATTATCGGTTTTTGCACAGTCACATAACGCTACTGTTTGCTTTTCTTCAAGGGTAAATTTTACAGGGGTGAACTCAGTTCCTTTATGAGAGCCATCACAGAATGCTCCATTTTTAGACTGACCACAAGTACAACGGAAATAATCTCCGGCTTCGAGTTCTAAAACGATGGGTTTTAACTTAGTAAGTTCAGAAGTGTTCATGATTTTTTAAGATAGTTTAAGTGGATTGATCGACAATTAAATTGTACAACAAGAGTTGATTTTTTGCAAGGCATTAATCAATATTTTTTGGAAAATTAATTAACAGCCAATTCAGGAACAGACTCACTATTATTTTCGTCATTGCTATTGGAAACTTCAGGAGTCATTAACTGTTTGATGTTGTCCTGAACTTGATTAATAGCACCGATATTAGTAATGAGTTCTGCCACACTTGAACTCCGTTGTCCTGCTAAGGTCATTTGTCCATCGTAGACAAAAGTATAGGCAGTTCTTTCGGGGAAAATAGCCATTTCTTTGACAAATTGAGAGAAATTAGACACAGCGAGTTGATACTCATTAGAAAGCAAAAACTCTCTCATGGTCAAAGCATCAGAAAAAGCAATTTCAAAAGCAGCTTGATACTGATTTTCTGGGGGCTCAAAATGAACCACTCCAGCAGCATCGGGACGGGAATTATCAACAGCATCAAACAGATGAAGACGAAACTTCAAAACCGATTGATGTTGCACAACATTAGCTGCAAATTGCTCTTTCATCTGTTGCCGGAACGAGTCGACACTAACTCCATCGGCTTTTTTAACCAAAACATGAAGTTTAGTTAGTCCTAGGGCCCCATTGGGGGTTTTATTCTCAATGCGATCGAGATAAGTGATAGAATTACCTCGACTGGTGTTGTAACCAATGGCCTTACTGAACAGATTTTGTTCATCATCCATCAGAATCGCCGCAGCATTAAACCAAGTTTGACGGGCAACATCGCTGGCAAAGGTCAATTCTGCAATCCCTTCAAATTGGTTGTCCGGGAAGACCTTAACATTAATCCCTTCAATTTCGGGCCAAAAAGTTTCTTGAGCAGGACCGAGATGAAACTGAAAATATTGTTCTTGGCCAGGCAACCGCGCACAGACGGGTCCATGAACATCTCTCCAGTAATCATCAAACATTTCTAGACTAATACCCTTACGTCTCCATAAGAGGACATAAAACGTCACTTGTTCGTTTATATTAGTTATTAACCGATTCATGGTTTCTTGCCTCACGCAACCTCAACACAACAGGAAAGGTCAGGCTAGAAGGGGAAAAAGAACAGTCAGCGCGTTCATTCCCTTTTGCCTTTGACCTTGATTTATTTATCAAGTGGTAATTAACTTAAGTAATTGCTCAGGAGCAAATACATCGCGATAGAAGGTTAATTGTTCGGTTTTTAGGTAACAAGCACCGCGATGGCCACGACGAACCCAAGTCACATTACCCTTAGCGATGGTTTCGTTGGTTTCATCGTCTTCACATTTCCACTCAAAGTAAGTTACTTCACCGTGAAACATGACAATGGGCCAGCACATGGTAACCCCAGGTTGAGCAATCAGGGCCCACCAATGTTGTTCCCGTTCTTTTTGTTGTTCTAAACCTTGATAGGGGCCATCTTGGCATAAATAAACCAAATCATCCCGATATTCGCCGGTTAAGATATCGCCTCGCCCTTGTCTTAAGGCTTCACAATGGGTGGGCCACCATTCTCTATTTTCTGCTTCAATCACCTCTAAAGAATAGTCAGCAGTAATGGCGGGAAGGGTATCTTCTTTGAGGGCGACAATTTCTTCAGCCCGCTTAATTAATTGGCCTTTTAGCTCATCGGAAACCAGATTAGGGCGAGAGTAGTCAGCCGTTAATTCTTGATAGTAGTTAGCTCGTTTTAAGGAGCGATTCGTTTTCAGTTCGAGGGTCTGCATATTATTTTTTGGGGTAATAGAACTTGAGTGAACCATAGGAAAAATGAGAGTGGTCTAGACAGTTGATAACGGAGGTTAAACCCTCGCCAAGCTTAGGCTTTGGAATCGTTAAAAACTTCTTTGAGGGTTCCGAAGCAACCGGCCGCTTTATTGAATCCGGCGTAAACACACATAAACACCAGCAATTCTTCTATTTCTTCTTGGGTTGCTCCTTGTTTCAGGGCCATGTTTACATGGGCTGCAAAAGGACTTCCTGCACCGGTTTGACTTTGATTAACCACATCAACAGCGATAGTGATTAATGCTTTTGTTTTTTGGTCAATTAAGGGTAAGCCCCAGGCTTCTCCGGCGACGCGGGTACAAAAGTCTCCAAACTTAGGATTAATACCATTTAATCCCTGTTGGAGTTCTCTATCATCAAGAACAGCATTTTCGTACACAATTGATTCTCCTTTAAAGAACAAATTAGTGTGGATTAGAATCACTGTGGTTAGTTTGACAAATGTGTCCTATTTTCACCAGGGAAGATTAGGAAGTTAAAAAAAAAATTAAGAAATTTGTCGAAACTTACGGGGTCTGGAATTGAACTATGCCCTCTGTTAAGTTTCTAATTTCCTCGATTTTGGCTTCATTGGCTGTTTTATATTGAGGAATAAACTGGTTATTTTCAGAATCCCATTTTAAGTCCGTGTAGATAGTTTTATCCCAGTTTTTTACTGATTTTAACTGTTTAATATCTCAGGATTTAATTCGATAGATATTGGCTCCAGAGAGTGTGGCTTCTCTCAAGTTGGCTTGTTTTAGATTACTATCGACTGATTTTTAGGTAAAAAATTTTAATTTAGTCTTAACCTTAATCTGAAGAAAATATGTTCAAAATACATATAAGTAATGAGGTAGGATGTATAAACATTTTTCCTTTTTATTAAACGATTATGCACGGAGAATTTTAAAATGTATACTCAATTCCCAATTTTAGGTCCTATTCCTGCAAGTATTGCAGGTATTTTTGGGACTCCTGGAAATGACACTCTTATCGGAACTCTCTCAGGTGACTTTATTGATGGTTTGGCTGGAAATGACTTTATTGATGGTTTGGCTGGAAATGACACTCTTTTTGGTGGACAGGGAGATGATATCCTTATTGGTGGACGGGGAGATGATATCCTTATTGGCGGATTACTAAGTTCGTCTACTATCTCAGACAATGATCTTCTTATTGGAGGTGATGGTAATGATATCTTTTATGGAGGAGACGGCAACGATACTATATTTGGTGGTCTTGATAACGATACCGCTTCTTATGTTAATTTCAATGGAGCAATTATTTTTAATCTTGATAATATTAATACTATTAGTAAAATTGATAGTATATCAAGAACAGTAACAGGAGTAGATGAATTTTCTGGTATTGAAACTATCATCGGAAATAATTCTTTTAAGAAAGAGAATAGTGTTAACGGTTCAACATTAAATAGTTCTTTAAATGTTGATTTATTAAGCAATAGTTTACAAATTTTTGGTTCAAGCCCTGCTAGCTTTAATATAATAAATTTTTCTAATGTAATAGGAACAAATAATTCAGATACTATTTTTGGAGATCAACAAGATAATTATTTTATCGGTTCAAATGGAAATGATAATATTAATGGAAGATTGGGGCTTGATACAATTGATTATCAAAATCTATCTCAAGGTATTAGCGTTCAAGCAAATGGAATGGTTAATAAAGGGATCTTAGGAAATGATCAACTAACTAATATTGAAAATATTATAGGAACCAGTTTTGATGATCAGATTATTGGTAATCATTTTGATAATTCAATCATTGGTGGAGCGGGAAATGATTTTATTGATGGTGTAGCAGGAGATGATACTCTTATTGGTGGAGATGGTTTTGATGTTCTTTTTGGTGGAAATGGTGCTGATACTTTAACTGGGGTTGATCCTAACTCTTTACAACCGGGCTTTGGAGAAGTCGATATTTTACAAGGTGATGACCTTAGTAGTCCTAGTGCTGATTTATTTGTTTTAGGTGATCAAAATAAAGTTTATTACTTAAATCCTAATCCTTCTAATCCTGGTAACCAAGATTATGCACTTATACTTGATTTTCAAACTGGAATAGATCAAGTTCAATTAAAAGGTTCACCAGGTAATTATACTTTTACTTTTAGTCCTACTTTATCTAGTGTAGATATTAATTATGTATCAGGATCAACATCAGATCTGATTGGTATTGTTAATACTCCCTTTAATCCTGCTATTGACACCATATATGTATAAATGATAATGATGTCGAAATTGCTGAATCGCTCATATTATTTATATGGGGGCAGTATGCCCCCATACCCCCTGTATGCCGTTTTCAAAGGATTAAAGTACAGTTGAAAACTGTTGTAACTACTGAACTCTCATTATTGTCGTTTACTTTTTGCGCTGATCAAACCTCCGGCAACACAAGCCATTAACCCGACTAACATGGATGATTCAGGGATTTGAGTTTGGGTTGGCGATACCAGTTCAATATTATCCAACAATAAGCCGGAGTGGCCACTGAACGCATTTTCATCAACCACCGCAAATCCTAGATTAAAGGTTCCACTGCTCAAGAAAGTATAGGTAAACGATTGATATTCGGTCTCTGAGACAAAGGAAGTAGGAGAACTAATAAAACTAGCAGTATCGACCGAAGCGATGGGAATAATCATCTCATTTAAAGTCAAAAAAGCGAGATCATTATTGGGGTCAGCACTATTGGTTTCATCCGTCAGAAAATTGTAATCAAAGCGTAAACTTTGTCCCGCTTCAACCGTCAGGGGTGTTTGCAAGCGCAATGCAGAACCTTGAACATAGGAACCTAACGCACTAATAGGGCCAGGACCATCCTCAAAGAGAAATCCTGGGACTCCGGCAAAACCTTCTAACGTATTGGGGACTTCAATGGGGTTAAATACAGGAGTGGCCAGGGTATTAGTTATCCCCGTTTCCAGTAAAGCTTGAAAGGTTCCTTGGGTGGGGGACACCCCAAAAGTGCTATCAACCACCGTTCCTATACCCGAAGGGGAAAGGTCAAAATTGGCAAAATCCCCGCTTTCAAAGTCGTTAATGGTCATTCCTAAGGCCAGAGGAGTCATTCCTAACAGGCCAAGAAAACTTAAAGAAATTGCGTTTAAATTTAAGTAACTCATTAATTTAACTCGGATGTACTGGTTAACAAGATTAGGGAACAGGGAGCAGATCAAGAAAATTAAGCAAAAATAAAATCAGTTGCGTCTAAATCTTGAACGTTGACATTTTTTAGGGTTGCTAGAGGGAGGAAATAATCCGGGGCCATATCCGCGAACGGTGCGTATTTGACCAGGGTATCTTCTTCCACTTGAATCCCTTGAATGTACATAAACGGGTCTTCATCCAGGTTGAAGTTTTGGAAGATAGCACTAACATCCAGGCGATCGTGTTCCAGAAGATTGCTATTATCAGCATTAAAATCGGTGATAATGTCCCCTGTGTGCTGCCAACTCTCGTAACGGAAGATATCGTTACCGCCGTTTCCTGAGAGGGTCTTTTTTCCTTGTTGACTGGTAATGACTTCTGCATTACTCAGTCCGGTTAAATGGTCCACATCATCTTTAAGTTGAATAGTAAAGGTTTTTTCAAAACTAGCCCCTTCTGGATCGGTGGTTCTGACCGTAATGTCATGATTGGGGGACGTTTCGTAATCTAGTAGGGTTCCGTCTTTAACCAACAATTGATGATTACGCAGTTGAAACCGTCCTTCAGCATCATCCACTAAAGTATAGGTATGGCTATCGGCGGCATCAGCATCAACGGTCTTGAAATTACCGATAAGAACATCAGCTTTAGCATTTTCAGTGATTAAAGTATTGCTGAGTTGGATATCGGTGGGTTGATTATTAGCAGGAACAGAAGGATTAGGAATAAAAGGATTAGGAACAGAAGAATTAGGTAAAGAGATAGGAGAGACAGTATTGCCGTCAGACAATTTAACGATTTCCGACTCTCCAGACGCATTACGGGTAAATAACACCGGTTCTCCCCGAAGTTCACCCGGAAGATCAGCAAAGGTTCCCGCAAAGTCTACCACCTGCTCATCAAGGGAGAATTCTGTATCTAAACGCAGTTCAGGCTTATATTCAGATTTATCATGGTCTTTTCCTTCATGATGTTCCCCATGATCTTCTCCATGATGTTCCCCATGAGAATCTCCATGAGAGTCTCCATGATCTTCTCCATGATGTTCTCCATGATGTTCCCCATGATGTTCTCCATGATCTTCTCCATGATGTTCTCCATGAGAATCCCCATGATCTTCTCCATGAGAATCCCCATGATCTTCTCCATGATGTTCTCCATGAGAATCCCCATGATCTTCTCCATGAGAATCCCCATGATCTTCTCCATGAGAGTCTCCATGAGAGTCCCCATGACCTCCACCACCGTGATGTCCCCCTAAATAAGTAAACACCTTAATCTGTTCGTGACCAGCCGGTGCGCCATCCACTGCCAAGGTGGTCACATTAGCATGATGGCTTTGGACGGGCGCATCATTGGGAGCATCAGGGCGTTGTAGGATGTAACCAGAAGTAACTTCGATCGCCCCTTGATAATGTTCTCCGTAGGGTTGGAAGGATTTGGACAGTAACGCGCTCTCGGAGGCGGTTGCAGAGGCATCGGTAAGACCTTGTTCTTGGATTAAAATACCGCTATAAATTTCCAGCAGTCCTCGGCCCCCTTCTCCTTGTCCCACCAAGACATCATCAAAATTATCCCCATTCACATCTCCGACCGCTAAATTAATCGTGCCAGTGAACCCGGTTTCTGAAGTAAAGGGGTTGAGCCGGGCCAGTAAGCTATTATCCTTACCGCTATAAATCTCAATGTGAGGGGCAAGGCCGCCACCCACACCCACCACCACATCTGAGAAGCCATCCCCATCGATATCCCCTGTGGCCAGGGAAGTTTGAGCAGATAAGGATAAGGTTAAAGAATCAAAGGGGTTAAACTCTGCGATCAATCCCCCAAAATTAGCAGCATTAACCGCCGTGTTTTCCGTTTCTACCTCATCAAATAGGCTTGCTCCATCGAACACCTTAACGGTAAATTCCTCATTAGGACGGCTTAACTGGCGTTGTAGGGTAATGACATCGGTGACGTTATCGGTGACATATTGATTATTGAGGGGTTCTTGGTAATTAACATCCCCAATAGCCACCTGAACTTCCCCTTGAAATCCTTGATAGGGGGTTAAGATCAGACGATCTTCGAGATCACTGGCGCGAATTAATTCCACCCGTCCCAACTGATTCGGGGTTGAGTCTAACCCTAACCAAGTGTTTTCGGTGTTGAGAATCACCCTAACAGCAGCCATCATGCCGGCATCTTCATGGAAGAGGATATGACAGTGGTTGACAAAGGTTCCTGGAAAATTGGCAAAACTCATCAGTAGTTTCACTTCTGAGGGGATACCATTCACCGTGGGGGTTCCGTAGGGATTTTCAGGGGTGGCTGAACCCGGGATATAAGTAGGCGGTAAGGCCACGGTATCGCTTAAGACCCCGTCTAAATAGGTTTGTGCCATATCGGCTACCGGGATACCATTAATTTCCAGAACGGAAAACTCGTTTTGGTGAATATGAAAAGGATGCCATTCCACCAAAGGAATATCCACAGGGAGATCCGGGTTAGTTAACCCGGATTCGTTGATGACGTTCCATACCTCTAGGGTGTCCAACATGGGCATCGCTAACGGGGTCATTTTGCTGGGATCTTTAGAAAAATAGCCCCCATTAATGCGGTAAGTCCCTTCAAAGGTCAAAGGTTTGGTGTCATCAGGAACATTCCCTTCAGCGATCGCCCCGCCAATGTTGGCCTCCCAGACAAATTGACGTTCTCGGTCGATCTCCCCATTTTCCGACGCTTGTAACAATTTCTGGGTTTTCTCACTTTTAGCTTCCAGGATGCCATAGGGTTCGGGGAATGAGTCGGGAGTGATGGGATCACCGGTGACTTCGATGGTGGTCAACACTTGAGGCCCCCAGATAAAGCGGCCATCATCAAACCCTCCGTTACGGCTTAAGCTGGGTGCAGCGTCTCCCATAATCTCTTCAGTGCCGTTAGAGAGCAGATAATAAGTGCCGGGTTCTTCAAACCATTCCATAATGGAAATGCGAGAACCTGGGTTCAGTAAGGGCAGTTCCGTCATCTGTTTCTGATTTTCTGGCACAAACCCCGATAAATCCGTATCGATGCCCACCACCGTCACTTCTTGGGGAATCAGTTGACCGTTTTCCTCTTTAACCAGTTGCAACACATGGAAAGCATTGGGATCGGTATTGAGAAAGGAAAAGAAATTCCATTCGCCGGTTTCCAGTTCTAGGGTGGGGTTGAGTTGTGCATTGACCGTATGGATCACGTTTTCGACGGGTTCAGCTAAAACGCCTCCCCCATACTCAAATAAAAACTGGGCTGGATCACCGGTGGGGATGGTGGGATCGTAAAGTTCCGGACGGGCATTAAAGCCGATTCCCACTGCGTCAGAGAGTTCATAAATTTTTTCTCCCTGGTCCGTTTCCCCTAACACTTTCAGGGGGGTTCCTCCAGGAATGGCCAGATCGAGGTTTTGGTTGATGGGATCACCGGCTTCACCGGGGCGATCGATTTGTTGAATGCCAAAACTATTAAGCACCATAAAGTGCATGGGACGCTCTTTTGGATTCCAGTTATCGAGATCCGGAATGTCGTGGGGGGCATTGAGAATCAACGATCCGGCTAATCCGGAGGCCAGTTGTTCGGTGGCTACGCCGTGAAAATGGGGATGATACCAAGCATGGCCGATAATATGATCGTCAGGAATGGGGATCTCAATTTCCCATTCTTGTCCGGGTTCAATGAGAATCAGCACATTGTCCCCATTTCCCAGAGGAGAAATATGACCCCCATGAAAGTGAAAGTTGGTGTATTGATTGGGGTCTTCGACTTCGTTTTTGAGGGTAATTTTTAAGGTGTCTCCTGGTTCGGTAATGATCATCGGCCCAGGCACTAAACCATTGTATCCCCTTAGAGATGCAAAGGGCGTGGTTTTATTTAACCAAGGAATCTCTCCATCGGCCGTTTTAAGAATCCCAAACCCTTCGATTTCAATCTGGGTGAGGTCTTCGATGGTTAATGTGATGTTTAATTCTTTGTCGGGTCCCCAACTAGAGAAGTAATCACCGGGTTGACCCTGTTGCCAATCTTTGAAGGGATCTTTAAAGATAACTTTGTCGTCGTGTTGAGGAAGAACGGTTAAATAACCATTGGGGTCATAGCCCACACTCCATTCATTGAAGTTTTCTTGTCCAATAATATAGTGATTGTGCAAACTTGAATTCATAATGACTCTATCCTAGAAAGAACGACAGTTAAAAAGGGAATTAATAAAGATAATCTATTTGGCAATTGTTTCTAAAATGGGGGAATTTTACCAGGGATTTTAAGGAAGTTAAGGGAAATTTAGAGTGAAAAATCTGGTTGATAGCGGGTTTTGATTGGCTGTATCAATAGATAAAAAGAGGATGGATGATGAAATATTGTCCTTTTGACCTTTGCTTTCTACCTTTTGCCTTCCCGTCAGGGAGTGTAGGGAGAATTTATATTTTCATCGTTAATGTATTGAGATGAAAGCTGCTGTTAATGGGGAATTCAGAGGATAAAGTGTGAACGGGAGCAAGAAAAAATTTCCACTTTTTTATTAAGTTCCTAAAATTACCTGGTTAAAAATCTCCAGAATTGCCACAATTCCATCAAGCCTTTTTTAAGCAAGAAACTGTAGAAAGTTTAAGTTATTGTCATGTCTAGTACCAATTCCTTACCTCCTAAAATTGCTGTTCTCGTCGAAGATCATTTTGATGAAACAGAATTTCGTAAATTCAATGAATTTTTCCCGGCCAATGGCTACGAAGTTGAATATGTATCCCACCTTTGGAATCAAAAACAATTAACCTTTAAAGGTAATGATCTCACCGAAGAAGTGACGGTTACCGTTGAAGTGAATGATGTCGAACCCACCGACTATAAAGGGATTATTTTAATCGGCGGTTATGCCACCGATCGCTTACGTTATGAAGCCAACCCCCAAGCAGGTCAACCCAATCAGGCACCAGCCGTTCAATTCTTAAGAAAAGCGGTTAAGGCGATGGATGCTAACCAGGTAAAAATTGGTACTATTTGTCATAGTTTATGGTTATTTTGTGCCTCACCTGATTTATTAGAAGACCGTCAAGTGACCTGCGCCCATAATATTCTTTATGACGTGGAAAATGCAGGAGGAATCGTCATGTTTGAAGGACAAGAAACCAAAATCCTCCATATTGACGGTGGACTGATTACTGGAAAACATCCTGATTCTGTTGATGAATTCATGGATGCTTTCTTGAGAGAAATGAATACCCTTACCCCCCGTGAATTATCAGCAGTGGGATAACCGCTAATTAACGAAAAATTATCTCCAATAGAAACACAAATTCAAGGAAAATATCATGGTTTTTGCCCCCAATAAAGTTGAAGAAAAAATCCAACAAATCCCTTACGAAACCGAACCCGGACGAACCCAACCCTTGGGGACGACAGTGTGCGAAAAAGGGGTCAATTTCTCCCTATATTCCGGTCATGCCACTGCTGTAGAATTATTGATTTTCGAGAAACACGATGACCCCTATCCCATCCAAGTCATCCAACTCGATCCCAGCGTCAACAAAACCTTCTTTTACTGGCACGTTTTTGTCAACGGACTCAAACCAGGGGCTGCCTATGCCTACCGTGTCGATGGTCCCAATGATTTACACGGTTCGGGACACCGCTTTAACAAAAATAAAGTGCTGATCGACCCCTATTCCAAGAGCAACAGTGATGCCCGTTGGGAACGCATGGATGCTTTAGGAGATAAAGACAATTTAACCACATCCATGCGAAGTGTGGTGGTAGATATCAACGACTACGACTGGGAAGGCGATCGCCCCCTACGTCGCCCCATGAGTCAAACCATCATCTACGAAATGCACGTCCGAGGCTTTACCCGGTCTGCCTCTTCCGACTGTGAAAACCCAGGCACCTTTGCCGGCGTGATCGAAAAAATTCCCTATCTCAAAGAATTAGGGGTAACGGCCGTGGAACTCCTGCCCGTGTTCGACTTCGATGAACAGGAAGTGTTGCGGGATCATAACGGACAACCCTTAACCAACTATTGGGGTTACGATCCTCATAGTTTCTTTGCCCCCGACAGTTCCTACTGCGCTGACCCCAGTAAAAGAAGTCCCATCAAAGAATTTCGGGATATGGTCAAAGCCCTTCACAGAGCGGGCATCGAGGTCATTTTAGACGTGGTGTTCAATCATACCAGTGAAGGCAACCATCAAGGGCCCACCATCAACTTCCGAGGGATCGACAACAGCATTTATTATCATCTGGTTCCCTTTGACAAACAATATTACATGAATTTTTCGGGCTGTGGTAACACCCTCAATTGCAACCATCCCCTAGTGGAAAAATTAATTGTGGAATGCCTGGAATTTTGGGTCAAAGAAATGCACGTCGATGGTTTCCGCTTCGATGAAGGCTCAATTTTAGCCCGGGGACAAGACGGTGAACCCTTAGAACATCCCCCCGTCTTATGGCATATCGAAACCTCAGAAATTCTCGCCGACACCAAAATCATTACCGAAGCTTGGGATGCCAATGGACTCTATCAAATCGGTAGCTTCCCCGGTTGTCGTTATGCAGAATGGAACGGACTGTACCGTGATGATATGCGACGCTTTGTTAAAGGGGATGGGGGGTTAATTGGGGCAGTGGCCCGCCGTCTCAGTGGCAGTGCTGATCTGTACGAGTCGGACAAACGCTTACCTACCAACAGTATCAATTTTATTACCTGTCATGACGGTTTTACCCTCAATGATTTAGTCTCTTATAACGAGAAACACAACGAAGCCAACGGAGAGGGGAATAACGACGGTATTGACGAGAATTTAAGCTGGAACTGTGGGGTAGAAGGCTATACCGATGACCCCCAAATTCAGGCCCTACGCCATCGGCAACTGAAGAACTTCGCCACCCTGTTATTACTGTCCCAAGGGGTGCCAATGATCTTATCGGGGGATGAAGTCTGTCGCACTCAAAACGGCAATAACAACACCTATTGTCAAGACAATGACCTAAGTTGGTTTAATTGGGACTTGACCCGCCAGAATGCCAATATGTTGCGCTTTTTCCAGCAGATGATCGCCTTCCGTAAACGTCATAGTAGTCTGTCTCGTCGTACCTTCTTCCGAGGAGAGGTGAATGAGAGAGGCTTAGCGGACATGATTTGGCACGGTTGTCACTTGTACAAACCCGGATGGGATGACCCTGAAGCGCGGGCGTTAGGCTTTACCCTAGGCGGGTTTGAAGGCAATCCTGACATTCACGTCATGTTGAATATGTATTGGAACGACCTGGAGTTTGAACTGCCCTTTTTGGAAGAGAGAAATTGGTACAAAGCGGTCGATACCTTTGAACCCTCCCCCCAAGACATTGTAGAACCCGGTTCTGAAATCCCCATCTATAACTATCGTTGCCTGGTGAGACAGCGTAGCATTGTGGTTTTGATTTCTCGATAGATTTGTTAATTTCTGTAATCATTAATCCTTTAGGAGAAAATTGCTGATGAACTCCCTTAATTTTCCTTTCTCAGACCTTATTGCTGGATACGTTGTGGATGTTGAAGCCAATGATGGCGTATTTACCCTAAAAACCAGCGATGATAGACTGTTCAAGGTTTCGTTAACCCCCATGACCTACGCGGAACTGGTTCGTAACTTAGGAGAACCCTATTATGACTGCACCAGTCAGATGACATCGATGTTGGTTCCCCAACGATATGTATTCGCCTATGGTGTTTTTTACCCAGAAGCAGACGAAACCAAGTTTGAAGCGAAACATCTAGTTTTCGTCGGTCGCACCGAAAGCGAATATCAGTTTGAAAAGCCCAACTGGTGGCTCAAACAAGTGCGGGAATTAGCGGATTTTTACCTCAAATCCCAGTTTGAAGACGGAGAAATTAACTATCGTGGCTATCGTACCGATTTGAGTTTAGTGGGGGCAAAAAAAGGGTCTCACCGTCAAGAAACCGATACCATTTCCCGTCTGGTGTATGGGTTTGCCACCGCTTACATGATGACAGGGGACGATCGTTATCTCGAAGCAGCCGAAAAAGGCACCGAATACCTGCGTCAACATATGCGCTTTTTGGACTGCGGTGAACAAATTTGTTACTGGTATCATGGCATTGATGTCCACGCCGATGATAGTGAACAAAAGATTTTTGTCTCAGAATTTGGAGACGACTACGATGCTATTCCCGCCTACGAACAGATTTACGCCCTAGCCGGTCCCACTCAAACCTATCGTATTACCGGCGATCCAGCGATCCTCTCCGATGTGGAATATACCGTCAATCTCTTTGACCGTTATTTTCTCGATAAAACCGAACAGGGGGGCTATTTTTCCCATATCGACCCCATTACCCTCAGTCCCCATGCTCCCGGTTTAGGTCAAAACCGTGCCAGAAAAAACTGGAATTCTGTGGGAGATCATGCTCCCGCTTATCTGATTAATCTCTGGTTAGCCACAGGGGAAAAACGGTATGAAACCATGCTCGAATCTACCTTTGATACCATCGAGCAACGGTTTCCCGATGACGAGAATAGTCCCTTTGTTCAAGAACGTTTCCACGAAGATTGGAGTGCGGATACCAATTGGTTTTGGCAACAAAATCGGGCGGTTGTGGGCCATAACCTGAAAATTGCCTGGAACTTGATGCGAATGTATCATTTAATGCCCAAACAAGCCTATGCTAACCTAGCCAACAAAATTGGGGAAATCATGCCCGAGGTTGGCAGTGACGGTCAACGGGGCGGTTGGTACGACGTGGTGGAACGTATCTTACGACCCGGAGAAGAAACCTATCGCTTTGTTTGGCACGATCGCAAAGCTTGGTGGCAACAAGAACAAGCTATCTTGGCCTATCTCATTTTGGCGGGTTCTTTAGAAAACAGCGAATATCGTCAATTAGCCAGAGAAGCCTCCGCTTTCTATAACGCTTGGTTCCTCGACCGAGAAGATGGAGGTATTTACTTCAACGTCCTGGCCAATGGATTACCCTATTTAGCCGGCGGCAATGAACGGGGCAAAGGCTCTCACTCCATGAGTGGTTATCATTCCTTTGAATTGGGCTATTTAGCCACCGTTTACACCAATTTATTGATTACCAAGCAACCCATGGATTTATACTTTAAACCCAAACCCGATGGTTTTAAAGACAATATCTTACGGGTGGCTCCGGATATTCTCCCTGCCGGTAGCGTCAGAATTGAAGAGGTGTACATTGATGGTCAAGCTTACTACGATTTCGACCCCGAAAATCTCACCGTTCAATTACCCCCATCTCAGGAGTCCCTCAAGGTCAAAGTGCGCTTAGTGCCGGCACAAGTCTTCTTTAATGCTTCTGTGATGGACATCAGTAACGGAACGGCTAAAATTTCCTTAGCCGGGTTACTGGACGCAAAAGCCATTGCCGTGTTCCAAGAAGCCTTAGCCCAAGCCACCCAACAACCCATTCAACGGTTGGTCTTGTTCTTAGAAAACCTCAAGTGTATTTCTAGCACAGGCATCAGAACCATCATCCTAACCAAGCAAAAACTCGGCAGTAACGTGGATATCTATCTTGTTGGGGCCAATAGCTCCGTCACCAAGTTATTAAGCATGAGTTCTTTTTGTGAAGGGGTGAAACTGGTCGAAAAATACGAAGAAAACGAACTGATTTCTGTTTGAAACTAAGGGTAAGGGAAGAGAAAACAGAGGGAGAAAGATCAGATCCATATTCTGTCTACTCCCCACCCTTCCCCCACTCCCCACCCTTTCCACCCTTCCCTAACCTCACTCGAACTCCTCACCACAAGGCAGTCAGCAGTGACCGGTGAACGATCAATGTAACGGTTTCCCTGGTAACTGGTAACTGAAACAATTATTCCCTTTATCTAAATTCTCGGCCATAAACCTATGATCAAGCCAGTCATTATAACCATTGATGATGATCCTGAAGTCTTACGCACCATTACCCAAGATTTACGCCACCATTACGGGTCTAAATTTCGGGTTATGTCTTCCAACTCAGGACAGAAAATTTTAGCCACCCTCGAAGAACTGCAAAAACGGAAAGAACACATTGCCTTGTTTTTGGTAGACCAACGAATGCCTAACCTGACCGGGGTAGAGTTTCTTGAACACGCCAAAGACCTCTATCCTTTGGCGAAACGGGTTCTCTTTACCGCTTATGCAGATACCAAGGCGGCCATTCACGCCATCAATAAAGCTAACATTGACTACTATCTCTCTAAACCTTGGTTACCGCCAGAAGTGAACCTCTATCCGGTTCTCGACGATCTCTTGGAAGTTTGGTCTTCCCAGACTCACACTTCCTTTGATGGCATTCAAGTGATTGGGCCACGCTGGTCCCCCAAAACCCATCAAACCAAGGACTTTTTGGCCAAACATCATATTCCCTATGTTTGGCGGAATCTCGACCAAGATCCCAAGGGTTACGAACTGATTACCCAAACCCAGAAAACGTCGGGCAACCTGCCCTTGGTGGTGTTTCCCGATGGCAAAATTATGGAATCCCCGTCTAATCAGATCATTGCCGAAACCCTGGGACTGAAAACCCGTCCAGAAATGCCCTTCTACGATTTAGTGGTGGTAGGAGGGGGACCGGCCGGTTTAGCCTCGGCGGTGTATGGTTCCTCAGAAGGCTTGAATACCGTGTTGATCGAACGGGAAGCCCCTGGGGGTCAAGCAGGGACTAGCTCCCGCATCGAAAATTATTTAGGCTTTCCGGTGGGGTTAACCGGCGGTGATTTGGCTCGCCGAGCGGTGGCCCAAGCCAACAAGTTTGGGACGGAAATTCTCTCGCCGCAAGAAGTGACCAGCATCGAGGTTGACGGTCAATATCGGGTGGTAACCCTGGCTGATGGCAGCGAACTCAGTTGTCATGCGCTGATTATTGCCACTGGGGTTTCCTACGTCAAGTTAAAGGTTCCGGGGATCGAACAGCTGAACGGTGCTGGAATCTACTACGGTGCAGCCATCACTGAAGCCATTTCCTGTTGCGATGATGATGTCTATATCGTTGGGGGGGCCAACTCGGCTGGACAGGCTGCTATGTGTCTGTCCGAATATGCTCGCTCGGTGACTCTCTTGGTGCGAGGGGATTCCCTTGAGGCGAAAATGTCTCAGTATCTCGTCGATCGCATCGAAGCAACGGAGAATATTACGGTCAAACTGCGGACTGAGGTGGTTGAAGCGTTAGGAGAGGATAAATTAACGGCATTGAAACTGAAAAACGCCCAAACCGATGAGATAGAAACGGTTCAGGCCAATGCGTTGTTTATCTTTATCGGTGCCAAACCCAATACCTGCTGGTTAGATGGTTTTGTGGAACGGGATGCCAAAGGATTCATTATCACCGGCCCCAACCTTCTGCGCTCAGAGACCCAAGGCCAACCCTGGCCCTTAAGACGACCGCCTTTTCTCTTTGAAACCAGCATTCCTGGCGTTTTTGCCATCGGGGATGTGCGTTCTCAATCTGTGAAACGGGTGGCTTCTGCGGTTGGAGAGGGGTCTATCGCTGTTCAATTTGTCCATCAGTATTTATCGTCTTTTTAGAAGAGGTAAGGATTCAATCATGCTTCAAGTTCTGTCGACCGTCTCTCTGTTTCAAGCCTTAACCCCCTCTCAACAGTCCCAACTGATGGAAATGAGTCACCAGAAACGGTTAAAGACCGGAGAGGTCCTGTTTCAACAAAATGACAAGGCGACTGATTTCTATCTTGTCATAGAAGGAACCATTGAGATTTCCCAACAAGTGGACAACCAAGAGATTTTGGCGGGGGTTTATGGTGAAAATCAATTTTTTGGTGAGGTTCCTCTGTTGGCGGGGACTCCTCATTTAGCCACGGCGAAAGCTTTAATCAACACCACTGTGTCCTGTTTTCCAGAAGAGACGTTCTGGTATATGCTCTGTAATTTCCCTTCCATTAGACAAAAGGTGATGGGGTTTATGGCTAACCGAATGTCGGAGTTACAGACCATTTCTCAACACTATAATAAGATGACGGCTTTAGGCACTTTGGCGGCCGGTCTGGCCCATGAGTTGAATAATCCTGCCTCTGCAGCCCAACGGGCCGTAGGACAGCTAGAACATACGGTGTCTAGTCGTCATACCATTGCCTACAAGTCCCTACAGCAATTACTCCCGACCAAGGCGTTTGACTTGCTGTTGGAGATGAAAAACGAGGCCATTGATTGGGTGAGAAAGGACTCTGACTTAGATCCCCTGAGCCAAATTGACTGGGAGGACGAATTGGCTACTTGGTTAGATCATCATGACATTGCTGATGCTTGGAGTCTGGCTCCCACGTTGGTCACCGGACGGATTAAAACCGAACAGTTAGACGGCATCAGTCAAATGATCTCGGCTGAGGCTCTCCCAGATGCCTTACTGTGGTTAGAAACGATGATTAATGAAACCGTTTCCTTTCATGTTCTGACCCAAGGCATTAATCGGATGTGTGAAATCGTCAGTGCGGTGAAATCCTATTCTTATTTGGATCAAGCTCATCATGCTAAAAAACGAATCGATTTACATCACGATCTCGATAATACCCTAACCATTTTGAAATTCAAATTAAGAAAGAAAAATATTGCTGTTGTTCGTGAGTATGATGAGCAGCTTCCGCCGATGATTGCTAATGGTAATTCCTTGAATCAAGTCTGGACTAATTTACTGGATAATGCCATTGATGCCACGGAAACCAATGGGAAAATTTGGATTCGGACTTTTGTCGAACAAGATTACATTATGGTTGAGATTAGCGATAATGGTGCTGGTATCCCAGCAGACATTCAATCTCGTATCTTTGAACCCTTTTTTACGACGAAAAAAGTGGGTCAAGGCATGGGAATGGGACTGAATTTGGTCTACAAAATCGTTGTTGGAGAACACAATGGAACCATTCGCTGTTTAAGCGAGCCTGGTTTGACTAGCTTCTTTATCCATCTTCCTCGAGACTTAACCAGTTAGTCTTTTAAACTTTTATTAACTTAAAATTAGGGATAGTCAGTTAGAATAAAAGGCTATCCCTTTTTTTTATGGTTGAAACGCGGGAAAATAATCACTGCATTTAATTTCTTAAGATCCTAAACTTAGGTTGCCAAATTGACAAAAATAAAATAAATATAAAGAATAATTGTAAAAGATGTTTAAGCATAGATAAATTACTATGGTAAAGGTAAAACGTCGACGAGGAGTGCTTCTAACCCCTAAAGGATTAGAGAGATTTGAAGAGGCGAGACTAAAATCAGAACGAGAAGAAAATGAAGGGATTCGATACACCTTAGAAGCACTGAGCGAAAGAACGGGGTTAGACCTGCATACCATCAAAAGAGTCCTAGCTTGTCAAGAAGGGGTGGATCGGCGAACCCTGCAACGGGTTTACCTCGCCTTCGATTTAAAATTAAGCGAAGACTGTTATGCTAGTCCCAATCCCCATCGACGACAAGACTGGGGGGAGGCGGTTTGTACCGCTCGTTTTTATGGCAGGACAAAAGAATTAGACACCCTAGAACAATGGTTAATCCAAGATCGTTGTCGTTTGGTCACCCTACTGGGGATGGGGGGTGTGGGCAAAACCTGTCTCTCGGTGAAATTGGCCCAACAGTTACAAACTCAATTCGATTGTATTATTTGGCGATCGCTACGGGACGCGCCTCCCCTGAAGCAGATTCTCATCGATCTGATTCAATTTTTATCCCCAACACAAGACGATTTAGCAGAATTATTCCAACACTCACAAGGGTTAATCACCCCTTTACTGGAATGTCTCAGAGAGTCTCGCTGTTTAATCATCCTCGACAATGTAGAATCCCTATTACTGGACCAAACCCGAGCCGGCCAGTATCGAGATGGTTATCAAGACTATGGTGAATTATTCCGCAGAATTGGCGAATCCAACCATCAAAGCTGTCTTCTCCTCACCACCAGAGAAAAACCCAGAGAAATTGCCTCCTTAGAAGGAGACAGCCTACCGGTCCGAACCTATCGCTTACGAGGATTTCAGGAAACAGAAGGGATGGAAATTCTCAAAGCGAAAGGAATTTATGGCGAACTCCCCCAGTTTCAGGCACTGATCAATCGTTATGCAGGTAACGGGTTAGCCTTACAAGTGGTGGGTACCACCATTCGCGATTTATTTGCTGGCAATATCAGTCACTTTTTAGAGGAAGATTTGGCCATTTTTGGCGATGTTCGCGAGCTTTTGGCCCAGCATTATGGTCGTTTATCGGACTTTGAAAAAGAAATTATGACTTGGCTGGCCATTAACCGAGAACCTCTGACGTTATCGCAGCTAAAAAAGGACATGATCTCGGTCCGCTCCTCTCAACACCTCTTAGAAGAACTCGAATCTCTTTCCCGAAGAGAATTAATTGAAATCCACGAAGCCAGTTTTACTTTGCAACCGGTGATCATGGAATATGTCACCCAGCAGTTAATTGCTCGGGTGGAAACAGAAATCAACTCCGAGCAACCCGAATTCTTTCGTTGCCACGCCCTGATCAAAGCCCAAACGAAAAACTACATCAAACAAAGACAAATTGCCTTAATTCTAGAACCGATCATCGAAAAATTATGGTCTTATTTTAAATGCCAACCGGCCATCGAAACCTATTTAATTGAGACGCTTGATCGTCTGCGAGAAAAGTCCCCCCGGCAATTGGGCTATACCGCCGGCAATATTCTCAACCTATTATCCCATATGGGAACGGACTTAACCGGGTTAGATTGTTCTTCCTTAACCATTTGGCAAGGGGATCTCAGTCGCACTAAATTACACCGCGTCAATTTTGCCTCTGCTAATCTAGACAAATCTCGATTCCTTGAGTCTTTTGGCGAGATTCGCAGCCTTAGCTTTAATGCCAATGGTCAACTGTTGGCTGTAGGGGATAGAAATCATCAACTGCATCTCTACCGAGTGGGGGACGGAGAACGAATTTTCACCAGCCAGGATCATCAAGGGGTAGTGGCCAACGTCGCTTTTAGTCCCCAGGGTCAACTGTTAGCCAGTGGGAGCGAAGATCAGACGGTCAAGTTGTGGGATACCCGCTCCGGACAGTGTTTGGCCACTCTACAGGGTCATCAAGGACGGGTGTGGTGCGTTGCTTTTAGTCAAGATGGTCAACTCTTAGCCAGCAGTAGTCGGGATCAGACCATCAAATTGTGGGACATTGGTAGTGGACGTTGCCGCCAAACCCTTTCCCTTGAAGGGGGAGAAGCGAAAACGGTTTTATTCAGTGGGGACTGTCAAATGCTGATCACTGGTCATCAAGACGGCATCATACGACGATGGAACTTAGACCAAAATCAGTGTCTTCAACCCTTAGAGGGTCATACTCGGGCTATTTCTGCTTTGGTTCTCAGCCCCAAGGGCCACCTCTTAGTGAGTGCCAGCGAAGATAAAACCCTGAAATTATGGGATGTTCAATCCGGTCGCTGTGTCAAAACCCTAACGGGCCACACGGATACGATTCAGGCCATTGATATCAGTGGTAATGGTCGGTTTCTGGTCAGTAGTAGCGATGACCAAACCACTAGACTCTGGGATCTCAATTCGGGTCAACTGCTCAAAACGATGATCGCTCATCAAGGTGGAGTCCGGTCCGTTAGTTTCCATCGAGATGAGCGCATTTTCGCTACCGGTGGCGATGACCAGACCATTCGATTCTGGGATGTACAATCGGGTCAACTGTTGAAAATTTTTCGGGGTTATTGTCATGGTATTTGGTCTGTGGCTTTAACGTCTGAGGGGGGTTTCCTAGCTAGTGGGGGGGGAGATCAAACTGTTAAACTATGGAATCCCAAGACTGGCCAATGTTTGCGGACGTTTCAGGGACACCGTAATCGAGTCACTTCTGTCGCTTTTACTGCCAATGGCCAATTCTTGGCTAGTGGTAGCAGAGATAATACCGTTAAATTGTGGAATCCCAAGACTGGCCAATGTTTGCGGACGTTTCAGGGACACCGTAATCGAGTCACTTCTGTCGCTTTTACTGCCAATGGCCAATTTTTGGCCAGTGGCAGTGAGGACAAAACCGTTAAACTGTGGGAGGTATCTTCTGGCAAATTGGTCCTGACGTTGGGCTTTGCTCCTCATTCGGTTCGCTCCATTGCTTTGAGTCCCGATCATCAGCAGTTGGTGGCTGCTGGCCACACACCTATGATCAAACTCTGGGATATCCATTCAGGCCAGTGTGTGCATCGTTTACAAGGACATGAGGATTGGATTGGGTCTGTGCAGTTTAGTCCCGATGGTGCATTTTTAGCCAGTGGCAGTGGTGACCGAACGGTGAAAATCTGGGACGTTAGCACTGGTAGCTGTGTGAAAACCTTTGCCTCACATATGGGGATTGTTTATAGTGTGGCTTTTAGTGCGGATGGCCGGTTCTTGGCCAGTAGTAGTGCTGATCAGACGGTTAAGCTTTGGGATATTAAGACGGGTCACTGTTTGAGGACTTTTTTGGGTCATTCTCACTTTGTGCGATCGGTGTGTTTTAGTGCTGATGGTCAAACTTTGCTCAGTGGTAGCCAAGATGGAACCATTAAAGTTTGGAGTCTGACCACGGGGGAATGCTTAGGGGAGATGCTCAGTCCTCGACCCTACGAACAAATGAATCTTCATGGTGTGACTGGCCTCTCTCCCACGACTCTGACTTCCCTGCAAAATTTAGGGGCCATTATTTCACAAGAAATTGCTGGGTTTAAATTAAATAAACCTAAAGAAAATACCGTTTATCGGAGTTAATGGCTTAAAATGCAAACAAAGCTCTATCAAGAAAAACGGTAACCCAATTGTCAAGAAAGCGTAACCAAACTATTCTGATTACGCTACAGAATAGTATATGCTGGCCTAAATAGCACGATACATTTAAAGTTAAGGAAATTCCTCAAAGTTGAAGCCTTAGATGAAGCTGACTTTTGCTTCTTTCCTGATACTTTTTGCTTTGCTGATGGTGGCATAGTTGCTATTGAAATCTATAGATAAAGTTTGCATCGCCTACTCAGGACTCATTTATGACTACATTAAAGCCGAAAGCCAAGAACGCGGATCTCAACAAGAGTAACATTAAAATCGAAGATGATCGCACAGGAATGAGCAAAGAAACCCTAAAACGGGCATTTCTTGATCATCTGTTTTATATTCAAGGGGTGAATCGCTCTCGTGCTTCTTTGCGAGACTATTATATGGCCCTGTCCTATACTATCCGCGATCGCTTGCTCCATCGCTTCTTAAACACCATTGAGACTTACAAAAAAGAAGAAGTTAAGATAGTTTCCTATTTCTCTGCTGAGTTTCTCATGGGTCGTCATTTGGGCAATAACCTACTGAACTTAGGGTTATATGACACCATGAAAGAGATCATGGCAGAGATGAACATCGACTTCGATGATATCATCGAACAGGAACCCGATCCCGGTTTAGGGAATGGGGGGTTAGGTCGTCTAGCTGCTTGTTTTCTGGACTCCTTAGCCTCTTTAGCCATGCCGGCCATTGGGTATGGTATCCGTTATGAGTTTGGTATTTTCCATCAAACCATCCAAGACGGTTGGCAAGTGGAAATTCCCGATAACTGGTTACGGTTCGATAACCCGTGGGAGATTTCCCGACCCGACGAAGCAGTGGAAATCAAGTTGGGGGGCCACACCGAACAAACCCACGACGACAACGGTAACCCCAAAACCTTCTGGGTGGCAGATCGCACCATTTTAGCCATTCCCTACGATACACCAGTACCGGGGTACAAAACCAACACCGTTAACCCCTTAAGACTGTGGAAAGCCGAGGCCAGTGAGTCGTTTAACTTTGAAGCCTTCAACGCCGGACATTACGATCGCGCGGTGGAAGAAAAGATGGATGCAGAAACCATCTCTAAAGTCCTCTATCCCAACGATAACACCCCCGCCGGACGACAATTACGTTTAGCGCAACAATATTTCTTCGTCTCTGCTTCCCTACAAGATTTAATCCGCATTCATTTACGGAATCATCCCAACTTAGATGGGTTTGCTGAAAAAGTCGCAGTACAACTCAACGATACCCACCCGGCGGTAGCGGTAGCGGAGTTGATGCGCTTATTAATTGACAAACATAACTATGATTGGGAAAAAGCCTGGGAAATCACCACCAACACCCTCGCCTATACCAACCATACCTTAATGCCAGAGGCATTAGAACGCTGGCCCGTCACCCTATTTGGTAGTTTACTTCCCCGACACCTAGAAATCATCTACGAATTAAACCATCGCTTCTTGGAGAATGTTCGCAGTTGGTTCCCCGGAGATGACGAATTAATCAGTAATATTTCCTTAATTGAGGAACGATCTGAAAAATTAATCCGCATGGCTAACCTAGCTTGCTTAGGGTCCCACGCTATCAATGGGGTGGCTGCGTTGCATACGGAATTACTCAAACAAGACACCCTCAAGCATTTTGCTAAACTCTGGCCTGAGAAGTTCTACAATAAGACCAATGGTGTGACTCCTCGTCGTTGGATTTTACTGAGTAACCCCAAACTCTCCGCTTTAATTACGGAAAAAATTGGCGATGGTTGGACTAAGAATCTAGACGAGATGCGGCAATTAGAAAAATTTGCCGAGGATGCGGCCTTCCGTAAACAATGGCGGGAGGTTAAACAGCAGAATAAGCAGACCTTAGCGAATTATCTGCTGAAGTATCGCAATATTCAGATTGATCCTAACACCATGTTCGATGTACAGGTGAAGCGGATTCACGAATACAAACGGCAACATTTAATGGTCCTTGAAATCATTACCCTCTACAACCGCATGAAACAAAACCCCGACGGGGATTATGTTTCTCGGACTTTCTTGTTTGGTGGAAAAGCAGCGCCGGGTTACTTTATGGCTAAGTTGGTCATTAAGTTAATCAATGCAGTGGCCGATGTGGTTAATAATGATCCCGATGTTCGCGGCCGCTTAAAAGTGGTATTTATGCCCAATTTTAACGTTTCTCTAGGCCAACAGGTGTATCCGGCGGCTGATTTATCGGAACAGATTTCTACGGCAGGGAAAGAAGCGTCTGGAACCGGTAATATGAAGTTCGCCATGAATGGGGCCTTAACCATTGGAACCTTGGACGGGGCTAATATTGAGATTCGGGAAGAAGCCCATCCTGAGAACTTCTTCTTGTTTGGTTTAACGGCCCAAGAAGTTTACGATCGCAAATCTCATGGTTATTCACCCAGTGAGTATTACCATAACAACGGTAATTTAAAGGGTGTGATCGATGCCATTTCTAGCGGCTACTTCAGTCATGGTGATAGCGAGTTATTCAAGCCCATTGTGGATCAGTTGATGAACGATGATCCTTATATGTTGATGGCTGACTATCAAGCCTATGTTGATTGTCAAGATGCGGTTTCTCAAGCTTATCGGGACCAAGAGAACTGGACTAGAATGGCTATTCTTAATTCTGCGAGAATGGGTAAATTCTCTTCTGATCGTACCATTGCCGAATATTGCCAGGAAATCTGGAATGTTAAGCCAGTGGACATCAAAATTAAAGAATATAATCCCGACACCACCAATAACTAGCTTTTAGGATTGTTATTCTTAAACTCTCAGGGTTAGGCTTTTCTGCCTAACCCTTTTTTTAGTCAAAATTTATAACAGGTTATAACAGGTTATAAAAATTACCATTTCACACAGTTAATTTGTTCTACTTCATTAAAATGAGCGTCACGAGTTACTAACAATAAATTATATTGAATGGTGATTGCAGAAATCCAAAGATCATTTTCAGGTAATGGACGACCTTTAAGACGTAAACTATTTTTAACTTCTCCATAATAGCGAGAAGTAGTTTCATCACAACTTAAAATTACGTTATTAGCAACAAAATCTTCTATTTTAGTTAAATTTTCTTGAACTCTTTGAGATTTATTTGCACCATAATATAACTCTCCTATAACAATACTTGGAATAAAGACTTCTCCAGCTTGAATGAGACGATTCTTAATTTTACTATCATTAGCAAAAAGAGCAATGATGATATTAGTATCTAATAAATATTTACCACTCATGCTCATCAATTACTTCACAACCTTCTGAGATAGCTTGACTCATTAACTGTAAATCACCTTGAGTAATAATTCCAGCATAATGATTCAAAGTTTCTCCTTTAACTCCTTTAGGTAAACTCGTTAAGTTTTCTAATTCTTTTAACATCACTTGAGCCATTTTTTCCTGTTGAGATTCAGGTAACTCTTCAAGTTTAGCCATCAGTTGATTCAGGGACTCAATCATAGTATTTTCTCCTTGCAGTGAACTACCTACACTGACCTAATGGTACAGTGTAGGCTTCTGGTATCCCCTTAAGGACTGCCAGAACTTCCTTCGTGGT
>JASJBX010000106.1 GCA_030066295.1 Crocosphaera sp. | reverse complement strand
CGGGTAATTATAATCCCAAAACTGCTAAATTATACACAGATTTAGGTCTATTAAGTTGTCGAGAAGAATTAGGGGCAGATTTAACAGATTTATTCAACTTTTTAACCGGATATTCCCGTCAAAAATCCTACCGTAAATTATTAGTTGCCCCTGTGAACATGCGCGATCGCATGGTTGATATGATTAATCGAGAAGCGGAACATTGTCGGAATGGAGGCAGTGGTCGTATTGTGGCCAAAATGAACTCTTTAGTTGATCCGCAAATGATTGAAACCCTTTATCAAGCTTCCCAAGTTGGGGTCAAAATCGATTTAATTGTGCGGGGAATTTGTTGTTTAAAACCTGGGGTTGAGGGAGTCAGTAATAACATCAATGTTATCAGTATTATCGGTCGTTTCTTAGAACATTCACGGATTTTTTACTTCCATAATGGAGGAGCAGAAGAGATTTATATCGGTAGTGCCGATTGGATGACGCGAAACCTTTCCCGTCGGGTTGAAGCCATTACCCCTGTAGAAGACGTAAAAATTGCTCAAGAATTACAAGAAATTCTAGGGGTAATGTTAGCCGATAATCGTCAAGCGTGGGACTTACAACCCAATGGCAGCTATATTCAACGTCAACCCCAAAATAAAGAGCATGAGCAAAGTTCTCAGAAAACCTTTATGGACATGGCTCTGCAATCCCTCAAAGATTCGGTTTAGGCAAGACCGAGTCGAATTTTAGAACCTTTGAACTATTCACCTCAATGAGAAGGGGAATAGGGTCTAGCTAAAAAAATTTCTCCAGTTATCTTGTTGTTTTCTGAGAAAATTTGGGCAAATTAAGTATGTACACCTGGAAGGAGGAATGATTGAGCAATCCATCATTCACCCGTCCTTAACAATAGGGATACATTTAAAGGTTTCAGTCTGTGATCGATTGATTAATGACTAAAAAATTATCTCTCAAGAGCTTATTCGTTAGTAAGTTAAATCCCATGTTTGATTAACCTATATAGAGAAACCGTTATGAGAGCAGTTTTACTGGTAGAAGATAGTCCGGCCCAACAAAAAATGATTTCCACCCTTCTCAAAAAAAATGGTTGGCAAGTCATTATTGCAGAAGATGGCATTAAAGCCCTCGAAACCATTCAAGAATCGAGTCCGGATCTGATTGTTTTGGATATTGTCATGCCCAAAATGAACGGGTATGAAGTGTGTCGTCGGATTAAAACCAATCCCAATACTCAAAATGTTCCCATTGTCATGTGTTCTTCTAAAGGAGAAGAATTTGATCGCTATTGGGGTATGAAACAAGGGGCCGATGCTTACATTGCCAAACCCTTTGAAGATATTGAACTCATTGGAACCATTCAACAACTGCTCCGGCAATAAATGCACTATTTCGATTTGGGGAAAACAACATGGTTGGAAATTTAGACTTAGCTCAAAACAACAAGCCAAACATTTCTTCTGAACTTCAGGCCTTACAAACCCCTGAAGGAGAATTATACTTACGGTTTCATTTGCCCTCAAAAGAAGAATTTGCCCTACCGGCCACTGCCATCCGAGAGGTAATGCAGCAGAGTCCGGAGCGGATTACACCCATTCCCAACGCCTCACCCTTACTCTTAGGAACCCTCAATCTGAGGGGGCAGGTTATTTGGGTAGCCGACTTAGGTCAATTTTTAGGCAATACCGTTCCCTTAAGAACCGATCGCCCTGACATTCCAGTCATTGCCGTAGAAGAGCAAGAAACCATTTTAGGGTTAGCCATTGATCAACTGGGGGATATGGAATGGTTAGATATTGAACAATTACAAGCCCCTAACAATGTAGCCGATCACATTGCCCCCTATGTACAAGGAGAATGGGTGGTCAAAGAAAACACAAACCAAGTTTTACGCTTATTAGACCAAGTGGCTATTTTACGCTCAGCCCGATGGGCAACATAAGGGAATCATCCCCTCAACACTTATTCATATAAATATACCGAACTGATAACCCTCAACTTACCACCAATCACTGACACGATTTAAACCTATAGGAGAAAGGCAATGGCATCAGGGACAGACTACGCAAAATTATATAATGAAGCTTATGTCGCTTATGGACAGGGACACTTTGAAGAGGCCGCAACCCTTATGGAACCGATGGCCCAAGCCTTTCCCGAAGACCCTGATGTCTTGCTACTACGAGGTCATATCTATTTCAGTCTGGGAAGATATGAAACGGCTTGTCAACAATACCAATCGGTCATGACCCGCAGCGATCGCCCCGATTTAGTCGATTGTGCCAATCAAGGTTTCACCCAAGCGCAACAACTCCTTAATCAGTCAGGGGGCTATCAAGCAGCCCCAGAGGCCACTGCTGCCCAACCCATGAACGAAAATGATCCCATAGACCTAGATAACCAGTGGTCCGAGACAGAAGAGCCATCAGAAGACTGGGGCGGTGAGGATTTTGATCTCGATGGACTGGACTGGGATAGTGCCATTTTTGATGACGAAGATTTAGGAGAACCCACCATTGGTCATCAAGTGTCTCAAGGCCATCCTTCAGAAACGGCTCAGCAAAAGGGAGACAACACTTTTGATACACCTGTCGATCCCTTCACCACCTTGAGCGAAATTAAACCCTTTGAGTCTTCATCGGATATTCCCAATACAGAGACCTCAGACGATGAAGGTTGGGCCGATTTTGTCGACGACGATCTTTCGGATTTTTCCTTTGACGAGCAAGAATTAGAAACGGAAGCGCATACTGGGGGTTCTGATGAAGAACATACCTTTGTGGTGTCGTCTAATCTCAATCCTCCTTCTTTAAGCAATAGTAGCGGTGAGGTGACTGAAAAGGGGAAAATGCAGTCATTACCGGCAGAAGAAGACTCCAATGATGATTGGTCAAATTATCCGTCCCAGGATGCTCCCACGCTTCAAGCCACTCCCCAGATGATGTCGTCTCATCAATTACAAGAGCATAATCAAGTCTTAGATGAATTTGATGCTTTTCAAGAAGATGCACTGGAAGATTTATCTAATTTTGATTTCACGGAGATCAGTGATGGATTGCCCGATTCGGGTCTATTTACTCAAGCGAGTGAGGATCTCGGTAGTGATTTAGGTCTGCAAACCGGTGATCTTTTATCGGACCAAGGGCCCGAAACCGTCAATTGGGTTAAGTCTGATGATATAGCCCATACCTCCTTATCCAATAGCGAGGTGAAGGTGGCTAAACCTACGGTAGAAGAAGAACAACGTTACCTCGCTTGGTTTCTCAATGCTCCCTTGAAGTTGAAACCCTGGATGGCAGCAGGAAGCACCGGCTTAGCTTCTTTTCTGACTATTTTGCTGGTCAGTGGCTTAGCTTGGTTAATGTCTCCTAAACCCAAACCGGTTGAAGTGCTTGAAGAACCACCCACCCCCGAACAAGTCGAACCGTCTGCTCAGAACCCTGAACCATCAGAAGAACCTGCCGAAACTCCCGCCAACAGCGAGCCACAACCTAAGTCCGGTAATCCTATCTTCTTACTGGCTTTAACGGGGGGATTAGTGGGCTTTGGCGGGACACTCTTCTTCGGATTAGTCAGTTCCTATCAATTAAAACGCACCATTGAAGACCTACAAACTCAGTTCGATTCCATGTATGCCGGTGACTACAATGTGAAAGCCACTATTTACTCTGAAGATGAGTTAGGCCAGTTATCCCATAGTTTTAATGAACTTTCTCGTGTAATTCTCACCACTACCAGTGAAGCGCAACAACGGGCTGCAGAAATGGAACAGGCCAGAGAAGAGTTGCAACGGCAAGTGATTCGCCTTCTAGACGATGTAGAAGGGGCTGCTAGAGGAGATTTAACTGTGGAAGCGGAGGTGACGGCCGACGTATTAGGAGCGGTGGCCGATGCCTTTAATTTGACCATCAATAATCTACGGGACATCGTTGCTCAGGTAAAACGTACCGCCAAACAGGTGAATAAGAGTTCTACGGATAGTGAGTTATTCGCCCGCAATAACTCCCGTGATGCCCTACGGATGGCGGAAGAATTAGCGGTAACCTTAAACTCGGTGCAGGTGATGACGGAGTCTATCCAACGGGTGGCAGAAAACGCCCGCGAGGCGGAAGAAGTGGCTCATACCTCCTCTGTAACGGCTCTGAAAGGGGGTGAAGCGGTGGAACGAACGGTGGCGGGTATTCTGCAAATTCGGGAAACGGTATCGGAAACCACTCGTAAGGTAAAACGCTTAGCCGAAGCGTCGCAAGAAATTTCAAAAATTGTGGCGTTAATCTCTCAAATTGCCTCTAGAACCAATTTACTCGCTCTTAACGCCTCGATTCAAGCGGCTAGAGCAGGGGAAGCAGGACGAGGGTTTGCCATCGTTGCTGATGAAGTTCGCCAGTTAGCTGATCGTTCCGCTAAATCCTTAAAAGAAATTGAACAAATTGTACTGCAAATTCAAAGTGAAACCGGTTCGGTTATGACGGCGATGGAAGAAGGGATTCAACAGGTAATTGATGTAACGGATAAGTCAGAACAAGCGAAACGTTCTCTAGAAGATATTATTGATGTATCTAATCACATTAATACTTTAGTGCGCTCTATTACCAGCGATACCGTCCAACAACAAGATAATTCTAAGGCGGTGAGTCAGGTTATGCAGTCGGTGGAATTAACGGCGCAAGAAACCTCCCAAGAATCTCAACGGGTGGCGGGTTCTCTGCAAAATCTCGTGGGTATTTCCCGTGATTTATTGGCTTCTGTGGAACGTTTCCACATCGAAGGGGCTGCGGAAAAATCAGAAAAATCTTAAATTAGGGTCAGGATTGACTCTTGATTGAAAGAGATTACTATATAATTTCGGAAGTCTCTTAAACGTTAGATTACTCTGTGTGAGGATGGTTAGTTATGAGTCGTGTTATTAGTAAGGTGTTGTCTCCTGCGATGCAGCTTTGGTTACGGTCACAAGTTGAGGAGGTAGATACCCTGGAGATTGCTATTCAAGGCAGCGATCGCCAAATTTTAAAGGGTCATGTTTCGGGCGTAACGTTAAATAGTAATCAAGCGATTTATCAAGGATTACATTTAGGTGAAGTTCAATTAAAAGGGGAAAATATTCGTATTAATATTGGTCAGGTTTTACGGGGTAAACCACTCCAATTATTAGAGGCGATTCGGGTGTCTGGTGCGGTAGCAATTACCAATCAAAATCTACAATCTTCTATCTCTTCTGCTTTATTAGGGGAAGGATTTAAAGGGTTATTAGAAACGTTACTAGACTATCAAGGAATTACAGAACCGTCTCAATTATTAGAACAGTATGAAATTGATTGGCAAGGAGCTTATTTAGATAATAATTATTTTATTTTACAAGGAAAATTGACTCATGATGGGGTTACTCAACCCTTAAAAATTAAAGCAAAATTAACGCTTATTCCGCCACAACAGTTACAATTGTCCGAAGTTGAAATCCAAGGAATTCCTGATATAGAGAGTCATGATGTTAAAGAATTTTCTGTGGATTTAGGTTCAGATGTTTCTATTAATTCCTTTCAGTTAGATACAGATAAATTCATCTGTGAAGGAGAGTTATTAATTCGTCCTTAATTAATATGAAATTGTAAAACCTCTTAGGGTGGGTTAGACGGCTGTAATTTAGGTTATGACGAGAGCTTGATAATCCGTTGTAACCCACCAAAGTTTTGTCTTCTCAGTTTTTCCCCTGAGAAGTCCCGTCTTCCATTTTTATAACTGTTTATAACTGTTGATGATTTCATTTGAAGGCAACCCTTCGGGAAGTCAAAAGACAAAAGGCAAAAGTCAAAAGGTTAGGTTACTTATAGATTAACGCTCAAAATACAGATTCTCCCCACCCTCCCACACTTTCTAGTGAGGTTAGTGAGCAAGATGCTCACACTCCCCTGCTTCCTCTGCTTCCTCTGCTTCCTCTGCTTCCTCTGCTCCCCACACTCCAAACACCGATCACTTGGCAAAGGACTCCTTACAGGGGACAATAGATAAAAGAAAAATATTGAAAATTACTTTAAGTCTACTTCGTGGATAATATTCGTACTGTTTCTGATACCAAGCGTAAATTTTATGGCTACCACACCCGGCCTGTAAATTCCATTTATCGGCGGTTTGTGGAAGAATTGTTAGTAGAAATGCACCTACTTTCGGTTAACGTCGATTTTGGCTATGATCCTGTCTATGCCTTGGGCGTGGTCACCTCTTTTCAACGGTTTATGCAAGGGTATAAACCCGAAGGGGATAAAACCTCTATTTTCAATGCTATCTGTCAAGCGGTAGAGGGAAATAGTGAGAAATACCATCAAGACGCTGAAACCATCTTAAACGAAGCCAAAGGGCTGTCTATTGGTGATTTCAAGGACAAACTAACCCACGTTACCGAAAACCAAGGGGGAGAAGGCAGTTTATGGGGAACCTTTGGAGCGATCGCAGCTAATGCTAAATTTAAGTATAGTCGTTTATTTGCCATTGGGTTATATACCCTGTTAATGGAAATTGATGCGGATCTCGTCAAAGACGAAGAAAAACGCACCGAAACCACCCAAGCAGTTTCCTCGGCACTCAATTTTTCCCCAGAAAAACTGCAAAAAGACCTCGATCTCTATCGCAGTAACCTCGATAAAATGCAGCAATTATTAACTGTAATTGAGGATACCCTAGAAGCCGATCGCAAAAAACGCGCTTCTCAAGAGGCCGAAAAAACAACGGAAGTGGTGGATGAAAAAGGAACGCCAGAAAATCAAGAATCCGAAACCAACGGATGAGTTCTAACCCTCGAAAATCTGGCATAATAACGATGACCCACTAGATACCCTTAGAGTCATCTGTGAAATTGCCCTTTCGTTCAAAACCACCCACTCCCCAGTCTACCGTTGAAGAAAACCCCTCCGGGTTAGGAACCTTTGGGGGGGTTTATACCCCTTCCATTCTCACTATCCTGGGCGTAATTATGTATTTACGCTTCGGGTGGGTGGTGGGCAATGCCGGTTTAATTGGCACAGTCCTCATCGTTATTTTAGCTAACGCGATCACCTTTTTAACCGCTCTTTCTGTGTGTGCGATCGCCACTGATCGGGTAGTAAGAACAGGAGGGGCTTATTATATGATTAGTCGGTCATTGGGGATCGAAACCGGCGGGGCCGTCGGTATTCCTCTCTACTTTGCTCAGGCCCTATCCGTTGCCCTGTATACCATCGGTTTTGCAGAAAGTGTGGTCACTGCCTTTCCCAACTACAATCTCAGTCAACTCTACATTGCTTTAGCTGTTACCGTTGGTGTCGGAGTTTTAGCCTTTACCTCGGCCGATATTGCCATCAAAGCTCAATACTTTATCATGGCGGCCATTGTTCTCTCCTTATTATCCTTCTTCTTTGGCCAACCTGTCGAAGAAACCCAGATCGAAATGTGGGTAAGCAATAAAGAACCCTTTTGGACCGTATTTGCCGTGTTTTTTCCGGCGGTAACTGGAATCATGGCCGGGGTGAATATGTCAGGAGATTTAAAAGATCCCATTAAATCTCTACCCACTGGCACTTTGGCGGCCGTTGGCACCGGATTTGCCATCTATATGTGTTTACCGATTTTCTTGGCGATGCGGGCTAATAGTAGCACCTTGATCGCCGAACCCTTGATTATGCAACGCATGGCTGTTTGGGGACCGGCCATCTCTATGGGGGTTTGGGGGGCAACTCTCAGTAGTGCGATTGGTAGTATTTTAGGGGCCCCGCGTATCCTGCAAGCATTGGCCAGAGACGGCATTTTACCCCGTTGGATGCGTTTTTTGGGACAGGGTAGCGGCCCCAGCGATGAACCGAAAATAGGGACGTTAGTCACCTTTGTGGTGGCGATCGCTGCGGTTTGCATTGGGGACTTAAATATTATTGCCCCAGTGTTGACCATGTTTTTCTTAACCACCTATCTCGTCTTAAATATTTCAGCCGGGGTAGAAGGGTTATTAAATAGTCCCTCCTTTCGTCCCTCTTTCCGGGTACATTGGGCGTTATCTATCTTAGGGGCGATCGGTTGTTTAGGTGTGATGTTTCTCATCGATGGTGTGGCGACTTGTGTGGCGGGTATTGTGGTTATTGCCATCTATTTTTGGGTTCGTCAACGGGAGTTGATGGTGACGTGGGGAGACGTGAGAACAGGTATTTGGATGGCGGTGTTACGGATGGCTATTTTACAAACCGATCACACCGACGATACCAAAAACTGGCGACCGCAATTTTTAGTTTTGTCTGGGGCCCCCACCAAACGCTGGCCTTTGATTCAGTTAGCCCAAGCTTTGACCCATAACCGAGGGTTAATTACGGTTTCGAGTGTCTTACCCCAAGGATCACGGGATATTGCCGGACAAGCCGTTTTAGAACGCCGTATTCGGGACTATTTACAACGTCATGGTGTACAAGCGTTAGTGAGATTAATTACTGCACCTGATCCTTTTGATGGGGCGGAAAGACTGGTGGAAACCTATGGGTTAGGCTCCATTGTGCCTAATACTATCTTACTGGGAGATTCTCAACAAAGCACTCACCGCGATCGCTATTGTCAAATGATCGCTAATATTTATAAGGCTCAACGCAATGTCATTGTTTTGCGAGAAAATTCCAATTTATCCTATGATCCCTGGCATGAGTCAAAAAATCGTCGCTTTCGTATTGATGTTTGGTGGGGTGGAGGAATACAAGGAAATGGTAGTTTAATGTTGATTTTGGCTTATTTGCTCCATTCTAATCCTAAATTTCAAAAGGGAAATATTCATCTCAAGTTGGTGGTAATGGAGGAGAGTGCGGTTATTGAGGCACAATCTAATTTAGATAAATTAGTGCAAGATTTACGCATTGATGCGATATCTGAGATAATTGTGGCTGATGGTCGTACCTTTGCGACTATTTTGAAACAGTCTTCTCAAGGGGCTGATTTTATCTTTTTAGGAATGCCTTCTCCGACGGATGATAAATTGTTTGTCAGTAACTATGAAAGACTGCAACAATGGACACAAGATTTACCTACTACTGTCTTTGTTTTGGCAGCCCCTGAGTTTAATTTCCAGGAAGTTTTAGGGGAAAATTGAACTCCGAACTCCGAACTCAAATTTGACAATTTTCTCTGAGTAAAGATAAGGCTAATTCAAAACTATTAGGTTGGGTTTGGACGGTATAAGCTTCTCTTTCTAAGTCTTTGCGATGAATATCTGTATATCCTTGAAAAAATGGACGCACTTGATTCATGGGTTCTAGGGTTAATCCTAATGTTGTTATTTCCCCGTTTCCTGCACAAACTTGGGACGCATGAACGGATTCATGAATAAGAGTGGGTAGGGCAATATGGAGATCGAAAGTTACAGGATTAATCCATATTTTTTTTGTGTTAACTTGTAATAGTCCATAGGCTCCTCTTTTCGGTGGTAAAGCTAGAATTACCTCAAATCCTGCTGTTTCTAATTCTTGTTTTAATTGATTAAATTGTTCATTTTTTTCACTATTTTGGGCAATTATTTTATTAGTTTCAACTGATTGATCACGCATCATGGATGAATACTTTAATGATTCCTCATAAAAACTCAAAGAAGTTAATAAAAAATATGTTGATAGTAATTGCAGCATTGAGACTATTCCCCATCTTAAAAATTATAAAACAATAATAAACGTTTTTATTCTTCATATAAACTTCGTTGTACAGCGTGTCTAACATGAAGAATTCTTACAAAAGAACTATCCTGATTTTCAATCACTGTAAAAATAATTCGATAGGTGTTCCTTCCTTTTCCATAAAGCAACTGTCGAATTTCTTGACTAAAATATTGATTTTCTCTCGCTAAAGGACAACGTTTAGGCATTTTTTCTAAAGATTTAATCGCTTTTAATAATCCTTTATACCATTCTCTAGCTCTTTCTGGAGAAAGTCTTTGAGAAATTGACAGAAAAATTTTATCTGTTTCTGCTTCGGCAACACTAGAAATAATAATTTTGTATGTCATAAATTGGAATTATAAATTATATTTCTCGTATTGTTCTTCTACAAACTCATCAAAAGAACGATAGTTCCCTGATTCAAAATCAGTTAATCCTTTTTGAATTCCTTTAATTGCTTCTTTACTATCTTCTATTTCCCACTCAAGAAGTGCTGTTAGTAGTTCAGTGATAACTTGATTAATTTCTTTACCTTCTTGTGAAGCTTTATTTTGTAATTTCATTTCTAAATCTGGTGAAAGATTAAGTGTAATTGTCATAATCGTTTAATTGATAGAGTGGTTATTTAATTATACTAAAAATGATTAGTCGCTTAAGAAAGATTCTAAAATTTCAGGGGTTAATCCTCTCTCTTGTGCTTTGTGTCCAATGCTATCCATTGTTTTATATAATTGATTTAGTGATTCTTGTCTCGATAAGGTGGATGATTTAAGATAAAAGGCGATTTTCGCCTCTATTTTTTTGCGTTCTTCTTCCGTTGCCTTCCAGTAAGTTTCAGCAACATCTAAGGGTACTTTTATTTGGATTTCTGCTTGATTATTGATCATGGTTATATTTATGATTACCTTTTACCAAACAATTTTAACAAGATATTGAGTAATTAATCCATCTATCGTAACAATAGGAATGTCTTAAACTAAACTTTGAGCGATCAATAATCTATCAAAAGGATCTTTATGAAAATTAGCTAAACGGTTGATTTGTAAAACATGAGACATGAACACAGGTAATGTTTCAAATTGGTTAGAGATCAGACGACTAGGTATATAAATTTCTGGGTTTTCGGGTAAAGAAAGTTTTCCTGTTCCTACTTTAATCATAATTTCCTATGCACTAACAACACTAAAATAAACAGTGTTATCTGAATTAGAAATCATGTTTTTTGCCGTTTGTGACAGTTGAGGATCATCGGCAACCCACCACAAAAAAAGCATGGGTATCTAATAATAATTTCATGAGTATTAATTGATGAAATCGCTTAAAATATCATCGGGTAAAGGTTCATTAAAATCTGGGGAAATAATAATTTTACCTCGATCTTGTCCTGGGATTCTGTTTTTTTTCGTGGGATGAATTGCGGTTATTCGTGCAATGGGAACGCTTTGATCATTATCTTCACAAATAAGAATTTCTTCTCCTTCAAGGACAGACTCTATGAGTTGTGAAAATTGTTGATTGGCTTGAGGAATGGTTACTTTAATAGTCATTGCTGAATTACAATCTTTTATCTCTATATATTCATTATATAACTTTCTTTTGTCTCAATAAAGTGGATGATTTAAGATAAAAGGCAATTTTGGCTTCTATTTTTTTGCGTTCTTCTTCCGTTGCATTCCAGTAAGCTTCAGCAACATCTAGGGTAACTTTTATGTGGATTTCTGCTTGATTATTTATCATGGTTATATTAAGATGACTTCTTATTTTTATTTTACCTCATGCTCAATCCTTTAACCTTTTTAGACTAAGGTTAATATACCCTGTAATATCGGCTATTGCGCTGAGAAAAAATTTGTCATTTCTGAACTGATGATCTATACTCGAAAAAGCTAGATACTTGTAGCTTATTGATTCCCTCTGTTGATACTGCGGAGGTTATGTTTCAAGGGGTATAATAAATGCCTTTACACTTTGGCTAACCTTGGTACAACCACAGGTTCGGCAATAAGTTAGAATACACTGCAAAGTATCTAGCTATTTTGTTTCTACTAACAGATATGAGGACAACTTCTTTAGATTTACCACAAAAAGAATTAAAAAGAATTAAAAAGACAATTCGAGCAATTAAAAACACGCCAGGATGTTGCTAGATTACTCCAGGTTAGTGACTATCAATTACGCTATCATTTGTATATATGTCCTATTGATAAAGCATATACTACCTTCAAAATACCGAAAAAGTCAGGTGGACACAGATTAATTACTACCCCTCAAACATCTTTAAAAATAATTCAAAACAAACTCAATCAAGTTTTGAGTAGTGTATATAAAGTAAAACCATCAGTACATGGTTTTGCTATTAAAAAAAGTATTGTTACTAATGCCAAAATACATATCAAACAACGATATATTCTAAACCTTGATCTTCAAGATTTTTTTCCATCTATTAACTTTGGAAGAGTTCGAGGACTTTTTATCGCAAAACCTTATAATTGTACTCAAGAAGTTGCTACTATATTAGCACAAATTTGTTGTTATAATAATCAATTACCACAAGGCGCACCTACCTCACCAATCATATCAAACATGATTTGCGCCAGATTAGATTCTCAGCTTCAAAAATTGGCAAAGAAATATCGATGTATTTATACTAGATATGCAGACGATATTACCTTTTCAACTTCTCGATTCAAATTTCCTCATCGTCTTGCTTATTTTTCTCAAGATTCTGAAACCTTTGTTCTTTCAGACGAATTGAGAACAGTTATTAAAGATAATGGATTTTCAGTTAATTTATCAAAACTAAGACTACAAAATAGATATCAACGGCAAGAAGTGACTGGAATTATTGTTAATGAGAAACTTAATGTTAAGCGGAAGTATATCCGACAGGTTCGTGCCATTCTTCATGCTTGGAAAACATATGGTTTAGAAAATGCAGAAGCTGAATTTTATAAGAAATTTAATGACAACAATGATGATATGAAAAGTCGAGATTGCTTTAGGAAAATGGTCAAAGGAAAAATAAATTTTATTGGCTTAGTTCGAGGAGAAACTGATCATATTTATTTAAAGTTCTTAAAACAATTAAAAGCACTTGCTCCTGATTTAGTAGATGATTCAAAAATCAATATTATTACAAGTAAACTTTCAGATATCAAGTCACCAAATAACTTACATAAAGCTATTATTTGGACTGAAGGGAAAACAGACATTAAACATTTAAAAGCTGCTTGGCAATGGTTAAAAAATCAAAATATAGTTTATAATTTTGAATTAGAATATAGAGATGATTTAGAGCCTGATAAGCAAGGTAGCAATCAGCTTCTTGAAGTATGTAAACAGTTTTGTAAGGAGAAGCGAAATATTCCTCTGATTGCTATTTTTGATCGAGATGAACCTAAAAAAATAACGCCAAAGATTCATGATGATTCTCAAGGTTTCAAAGATTGGGGTAATGGTGTTTATTCTTTTGCTTTACCTATCCCTAACCATCGTCAAGATGTTAAAGAGATTTGTATCGAACATTATTATCAAGATTCAGAAATTAAACGTACAGACAAGAAAAATAGAAGACTTTTTCTAAGCGACGAATTTCACCCAAAAAGTGGTAAACATTTATCTAATACTCAATTAAATACTACTGAAATAAATAAATTCAAATCTCATCAACTCAAAATAATAGATGATAAAGTTTTTGATTCTGACAATAATAATGTAGCATTGCCAAAAGATGACTTTGCAACTTATATCGATGATAAAGAAGAAGGTTTTAATGATTTTGATTTTGCTGCATTTAAAGAAGTTTTTGAAATAATAGAAAAAATTTTAAATCGTCACTATAGCTAGTGCGCTGATCTTGTAGGGTGCATTAACAAAGTGTAATGCACCGAATCAATTTCAAGTACAACCTATTTAATTATTATTCTTATTAATAAACCTCATCATGTGACCCAATATCCACTAAAATAATTATGGCTTCTTCTGCGTCTTCATCCTGAGTCAAGATAAAAATAATACGACAATCATAAGTAACAGAACACGACCACAAATTACTTAAATTACCTGTTAATTTATGAGACTTTAAAGATGGGGTCAAAGGATCTTCTGCTAATAATATTAAAACCCTAGTAATTCTATTTTGTAGTTCAGGATTTTTTTTTATCAGTTTCTTAAAAGCTCGTCTAAAACGACTATTCCAAACAACTCTCATCGTCTTCCTCTAACAAGTCTGAAATTAACTCATCTACTGTTCCAATTTTTGCTTGTCCCTGTTGTAAATCGGTTAGAATAGATTCTGCATTTTCCGCAATTTCTGAACGCCTTTTTTCAATACGTCTTTTGCGGATTAAATCAAACAAATAATCTTGATCTTCAACTGATAAGGTTTCGATTGATTCAATAAGATTTTGAAAATAAGCTGTAGACATTTTCTTTAAATTATACATAATCTCTCACTAGCTGTATTATACTAAAGTTTTCCATTGTGTACAGATATTTTTTTAGTATGATCGCTATTTATAGCAGGTATTGATCATAATAGTGTTAAATGAGCTAATAAAAATACACCTAATTTCTTATTTTGTTATAATTATTAACCAGATTTTCAATACTATTTAGTAACTTTTCTTGAGTCCAATTAAACGATAAAGAAGCAGCGATCGCAGATCCTCCGGCACCCACTCCTTCTTTAACATACCCTTGTTCATACATTTTTAATTGCTCATAAGAAGAACTAGAAAAATTCAATTGAGTGGCTAATAATGGAACATTGCCAATAGACTCAGCTAAACTAACAGTATCTCCTGTTAAATCTTCGGCTACCCAGCGCGTTGTCCCCACAATAATATTATCTAAATTAACATCATATTCAGAAATATTAATAATGGCTTTAATTAAAGCATAAACTGCTAACATTTGCGTTCCTCCTGCTAACATTACCCCTGTTTTGATACTAGCAGCGATAGCTATTCCTGCCACAACAATTTGCATCGGATCACCCACAGCAGCGACTAATTGAAAAGGATTAATAGGTTGAAATAAATCATAATAGCCAGCATTTGTCACCCCTTTCTTGACAATTAATTCTTTTTGTCCATGGTTACAATTGGGATGACTACTATTCACTTTTCCTGTGGCATTAATGCCTAATCCCGTTAAAATTGCTAGGGCTGTTGTTGTTCCACCGACCACACATTCACTGAGAATTAAATAGTTTTTTGTTGCATTTTTAGCTAATTTTTCTCCCCAAATTAATCCTTGTTGAAATAAATCATAAACTAAGGATAATGGTAACGCTTGTCCCGTGGTTAAACAGTTAGCTGGTTGTCCTTTGCAATCAATAAAAGGAACAGCAGGAGGGATGGGTAAACCAGCATTAAATAAATAAATGGGAATATTACAAGCTTCTAGAACAGCACGAGTAATAAACACAGGAGAAACTCCTTGATGTAAAGAAGGTAACGGATAATGATAAGCAGATTGTACCCCGTTAATTAAAAATTCTGCATCGGCGATCGCTGTATATTTTCTCGCTTCTGGCGTTGCACCTGCTGCCGAAATTCCAGGAATTAAACCCGTATCAGTAAAGCCTAAAATACAAGCAAAAATGGGTGAACATTCTTGATAGGTTTCAACCCATTTCTGTCCTAATGATTGAGCAGTATAAATACGAAACATTAATTTTTTTAGTCATCAGTGATTACTGAACCGTGATCAAGTCATGATAATTTAGATTGCAATGGTAGCACTGTTAGAACTATCATGTCTATGGGTCTATTTATATGTTATTAAAGCGTGAAAGTCTTAGTTGTTGGCAATGGAGGGCGCGAACACGCCCTAGTCTGGAAACTGCTTCAGTCCCCTCAAGTAGAGCAATGTTTTTGTACTCCTGGTAATGGAGGCACTGCTTCATTGGAAGGGTGCGAAAATCTTCCTTATGCAGTAGATGACTTTGCTAATATTGCTGAGTCTGTGCAGCAATATAACATTGATCTCGTTGTTGTCGGGCCAGAAGTTCCTTTATCTCAAGGCATTACTGACTATCTCCAACGCTACAATATTAAAGTATTTGGACCGACTCAAGCCGGCGCACAAATTGAGTCGAGCAAGTCTTGGGCGAAAAAATTGATGGCCGATGCAGGTATTGCGATCGCTCAAGGGGAAACCTTTACCGATGCAGAGGCAGCTAAAGCTTATATTAGCCAACAAGGCGCACCTATCGTGGTCAAAGCGGATAACTTGGCCGCAGGAAAAGGGGTTATTGTAGCTCAAACGGTAGAAGAAGCCTACAATGCGGTAGATGAGTTGATGGCCACGGGCTTTAATTTAATTGTCGTCGAAGAATGTTTACAAGGGGAAGAAGTTTCCATTTTAGCCCTCACCGATGGGAAAACAGTACGGCCTCTATTACCGGCACAAGATCACAAACGCATCGGGGAAGGGGACACTGGACCCAATACCGGCGGAATGGGGGCCTATGCACCGGCACCCATCGCTACCCCTGAGTTATTAGCCAGGGTGCGAAGCGAAATTTTAGAACCCACTGTATCGGCGTTGCGTCAACAGGGGATTAACTATTGTGGGGTACTCTATGCCGGGTTAATGGTGACACCAGACGGTGATCCCAAAGTTCTCGAATATAACTGTCGCTTTGGTGATCCGGAAACTCAAGCGGTGTTACCTCTTTTAGAAACTCCCTTAGATGAGTTATTGATGGCTTGTGTTGATGGTCGTCTAGAAGCCTTTCCCCCGCTACAATGGTACGAAGGTAGTGCTGTCTGCGTTGTAGCTGCCTCTGAAGGCTATCCAGGAAGCTATGAGAAGGGGAAAGTTATTACAGGGATAGAAAAGGCTGAAAACCTCGGATCAACAGTATTCCAGGCAGGAACAAAGTTAGACGGCGATCGCTTTTTAACCGACGGGGGACGAGTGTTAGGGGTTACGTCTAGGGGTAAAGATTTTAACTCAGCTATTGAGACGGTTTATGGTTGTATAGAAGCTATTGACTTTCAGGGTGTCTATTATCGTCGTGATATTGGTCATCGAGTTCGTTAATTATTGACCCTTGACAGAAAACAAGTACAAGTGTTCGCCACCAGACCATAAAAGATAATCCCAGAAGTCCCTAACTCTAACAATAATCTTCTGATTCATCTAACAGGTTATAACCGGTTAAAAATTCTCAAAGTTTCTGACTGTTACGGTAACACAATAAATACAAATGTTCACCACCAGACCATGAAAGATAATCCCAGTGTATATCGGCCTACTTTTCATCTAACCACTGATTTAAACTATCTAAGTCCGTAAACTCAAATAAAGCAAGGGATAAATCATCTAATTGACTAGAAGATAATTGTTTTATTTGTTGTTCTGTTGCCAAAGAAATATTACCTAATTTTAGATTAAGTTGACGTGAAATTAACATCCGTTTTCCCTCTATTTCCCCTTTCTTTTGTCTTTGATCTCCCTCTGATTTTATTCTTTCTTCTGGAGTTAAATAACGCTTTCCATTTTCGTCATACCAATATAACCATTCTCTTTCTATTCCTTGATAAATTCCTGTTTCTTTTCCTATTCCTAAACTTAATTCTGATAACCAGATGGGTTCCCCTGGTAATAATTCATATTTTCCATTGTTTAATTGATAAACTTCTAGTCTAGGTTTTCTCTTCCGTAAAGGATTATAAATAACATAATATAAAACTCCCATTTCTGCATAAAAATCCTTCTTTTTTGTATATTCTTTTCGTCGTTTATGAGAAACCACCTCTAACACTAAAGTTGGTACTTTTTGTTCTTCCCATAACACATAAGATAACCGTAAATCTTCATCAATAATACGAGGAACCCCAACACTCAAAAAACCATCAGGAACAATAG
>JASJBX010000105.1 GCA_030066295.1 Crocosphaera sp. | reverse complement strand
GGTCAACAAGGTGGGGCTGGGCGTGTTCCTCACTATAAAATGCCGTAGTGGGAAAGAAGGAGTACCACGAAGGAAGTTCAAGAAGGATAATTTCCGCTTGAAGCCTACACTCTACGAATGTGAGTGTGTGGAGCGTCACAGAAAAAAGAACCCAGCAACGATAAACAGTTAACCCTGCAACAACTACAAGAATTAGAAAAAAAACTATCCCAAGCTGATGAATTACGGCGTATTGCCCAAGAACAAGAAAAAAGAACCAAAGAAGAACTAGAAGCCTATAAAGCCCAAATAGCAGCCATTAAAGCCCAAAATGAAGCCGTCCCCGACTCCCATAACTATAACGAAACTCAAACCCGTCGCTACATCGTGGATGTGTTGTTAGCAGAGGCAGGATGGGATGTCGATCGCCCGAATGTTCAAGAATACCCCGTTACCGGAATGCCAACCAAAAGCGGTAAGGGAAAGGTTGACTATGTGTTATGGGGAGACAACGGGAACCCCTTAGCCGTAGTAGAAACCAAAAGAACGCGGAAAAACCCAGAAAATGGTCAACAACAGGCAAAACTCTATGCAGACTGCTTAGAAAAGGAATTTGGTCAACGTCCCGTCATTTTTTACAGCAATGGGTATCAAACCTATTTATGGGACGATCGCAACTATCCCCCCCGTGAAGTTTATGGGTTTCTCAAAAAAGACGAACTAGAAAGGCTTATTTTTCGTCGCAGTAACCGTAAAAAACTGTATAAACTAGACCCCAAAGAAGAAATCGTTAACCGTAGCTATCAAAAAGAAGCCATACGCAGTGTTAGCGAACAGTTTGAAGAAAAAAGACGAAAAGCCTTATTAGTGATGGCCACAGGAACCGGCAAAACCCGAACGGCGATCGCTTTGATCGAACTGCTACAACGGGCAAACTGGGTCAACCGTGTGCTATTCTTAGCCGATAGAGGGGCTTTAGTCACCCAAGCATTTCGGGCGTTCAAAACCCATTTACCTCAAGCCAATATTGTCGATTTAACGAAGACGAAAACAGCCCAAGCTACCATTGCGAAAATTGTCGTGTCAACCTATCCCACTATGTTTAATCGTATCGATGAAATAGGGGAAACCGAAAGGCTTTTCGGCGTGGGACATTTTGACTTAATTATTGTTGATGAAGCGCATCGATCCATTTACCAAAAATATCAAGCAATTTTTGATTATTTTGACGGCTTATTAATCGGTTTAACCGCTACACCTCGCGCTGAAGTTCACCGAGACACCTATCGCGTTTTTGAATTAGATTCAGGAGTTCCTACCTTTGCGTATGAATTGAATGATGCTGTTTTCGATGGCTATTTAATCCCCCCGAAGGGAATTAATATCGCCTTTAAATTCTTAAGAACTGGAGTAAAATATCACGAGTTATCGGAAGAAGAACAGGAAGAATATGAAGTTAAATTTTATGACGAAGAAAACGAAATATTACCCGAACAAATCGACGCAACGGCATTAAATCGTTGGTTATTTAATGAGAATACCGTCGACCAAGCGTTAGAAATTTTAATGGAATTTGGTTTAAAAATAGAAGGAGGTGACAGATTAGGAAAAACCATCATTTTTGCTCGCAACCATGACCATGCAGAATTTATTGTTAAACGATTTAATATTAATTATCCCCATTATCAAGGACATTTTGCTAGGGTAATCGATAGTCATGATCCTTACGCACAATCTACCTTAGATGAGTTTTCAGATGCACAAAAACAGCCCACTATTGCCGTTTCAGTTGATATGTTGGATACAGGGGTAGATGTGCCTGAAATCCTTAATTTAGTCTTTTTTAAACCAATTTTTTCTCCTGTCAAATTCAACCAAATGATCGGCAGAGGAACCCGTTTATGCCCTGACTTGTTTGGTATTAAAGAAGATAAAACAGAATTTTTGATCTTTGATTTATGTGGTAATTTTGAATACTTTGAAGAAGAAATTAAAGAAAAACAAAAGAAACCGAGAGAGAGTTTAAGCAGTCGTTTATTTAAAGCCCGTTTGACTCTTTCTCAACAATTGAATAAACAGCAATCAGATGAGAATGAAAACCTAAAAAACAGTATTTTAGATAATTTGCATCAACACACTGCCAGTATGGAAAAAAATAACTTTTTGATTCGTCGTCAATTAAAATTAGTTGAAGAATATAGCGACAGAAATCGCTGGAACCGTTTAAAATCTCAAGATGTAGCTATTATTAAAAATTCTCTCGCTTCCTTACCCAATGGACTCCCCACAGAAAAACGCCTCAGTAAAGAATTTGACCTCCTTTGCATCCAATTACAATTAAGTATATTAAAGAAATCCTCTAATTTAATTAGTTTACGAGATAAAGTCAGAGATATTTTAGACGGATTAGAAGCTAAAGCACAAATACCCTTAATTAAAGCAAAATCAACCTTAATTCAAGAAGCCCAAGCAGAAAGTTGGTGGATCGATGTCACCCCAACCATGGTGGAAACCCTGAGACGAAACTTAAGGGATCTGGTAGATTTAATCGATCCGCAGCAAAAACAACAGGTTTATAGTAATTTTCAGGATAATTTAGACGATATTGAAGATAGAGACGTTCCCACCTATCAAACCGGGTTTAGTCCCCATCAATACAAGAAAAAAGTTAGGACTTATATTTTAGCCAACGAGAATCATATTGCGATCGCCAAATTGAAACGCAACCATCCCCTAACAGAATCCGATTTACAATCCCTCGAAGATATGTTGTATAACTCCCCTGAAATCGAAAGTAAAGAACAGTTTATGGAGTTTTATAAGAAAGAATATGGGAAAAAGATTAATTTAAAACGATTTATCCGTAATTTAGTCGGATTAGACCGGGCAGCAGCAAAACAAGCCTTTTCTCAATATTTGCAAGGAAAACAACTGAGTAGTAAGCAAATCCGTTTTATCGAAGAAATTATCGATCATTTAACCAAAAACGGCATACTAGAAATGGAACAACTCTATCAGTCCCCGTTTACCGATTATCATTATGAAGGGATAGACGGTATTTTCAACGAAAGCGAAGCCGATGAGATTGTAGCGTTAATTGAATCATTTAACCAAACCATTGAAGACAGTTCTGAGGTTGCTTAAACTATTTTCAGGGAACAGAAGCGAAAAATCTCAATCTTTTTCCCACACTCCCCACACTCCCCACACTTCCCATCCTCACTTGTGTATAGACTGAAAACAACCAATCAGGAGAGTATTAAATGATTACCGGTGAACTCAAATCCAAAGTCGACCAGTTATGGACAACCTTCTGGAATAATGGCATTAGTAACCCGTTATCGGTGATTGAACAGATATCCTATTTACTGTTTATCAAGCGATTGGATGAGTTAGAGTTAAATAAAGAAAGAATAGCAAAGCGTACCAATAAACCTGTAGAAAATCCCACCTTTCCCCCCGAAAAACAAGGGGCCAGATGGTCCTATTTCAAAAATCTCGACGACGCAGAAGAAATGCTGTATATGGTGAGGGATGTGGCCTTTCCTTTTATCAAAGCGTTAGGGGGCAAAGCAGGGGAAACCGCCTACACCCGTCACATGAAAGATGCTGTGTTTTTGATCAATAACCCCGCTTTACTCAGCAATGTGGTGGCGCAAATCGAAAAAATCCCCATGGAGGATAGGGACACCAAAGGGGACCTGTATGAGTATATGCTCTCAAAAATTGCCAGCGCGGGGCAAAATGGACAGTTTCGCACCCCTCGCCATATCATTAAACTGATGGTGGAATTGATGCAACCCAACACTTCAGAGGTTGTCTGTGATCCTGCTTGTGGGACGGCGGGCTTTTTGGTGGCAGTGGCGGAATATTTACGAGATTTGCGGGATAACGATGGAAATAAGGTGTTAGCAGCCTTAGAAAACCGCGCTCATTTTGATAACGAGATGTTCCACGGTTTTGATTTTGATGGGACCATGTTACGTATTGGTAGCATGAATATGATGTTACACGGTATTGAAGATCCCAAAATTGAGGCAAGAGATTCCTTATCGGAAACCAGTGGTTATGTGGATGAAGCCTTTACCTTAATTTTAGCGAATCCACCCTTTAAAGGGTCTATTGAAAAGTCAACCATTGCCAAAAGTTTAACCAAAATTCTGAGTACAACTAAAACAGAATTATTATTTATTGCTTTATTTTTACGCTTACTAAAAATTGGGGGAAGGGCTGCAGTTATTGTGCCGGATGGGGTGTTATTTGGGTCTTCAAAAGCCCATAAAACCATCAGAAAGACCTTAGTAGAAGACCATAAACTGGATGGGGTTATTTCTATGCCGTCGGGGGTATTTAAACCTTATGCAGGGGTTTCTACCGCTATTTTAATCTTTACTAAAACAGGGGTAGGGGGAACGGATTTGGTGTGGTTTTATGATATGGAAGCGGATGGATTTTCTTTGGATGATAAACGTCAACCTATCGAAAGCAATGACATTCCCGATATTATTAAACAGTGGCACAGTCGGGATCTTGAACAAGACAGCGATCGCAAAAGTAAAGCCTTTTTTGTACCGAAAGAAGAGATTAAAGCCAACAGTTATGATTTATCCATTAACCGTTATAAGGAAATTGAATACGAAGAAGTGGAATATGATCCACCCTCTGTTATCTTAGGAAAATTAAGAGAATTAGAAGCAGATATTGATCAAGATTTGACTGCGTTAGAGGGGTTATTGTCTTAATATTTTGAGGATTTTTTATTATGAAAGTAACCAAAAAAAAAGATTTAATGACCATTCCCCATAATAAAATTTGGACAGAAGCAGTGTCTAATTCTAATGCAGGAGCGTTAGAAGCTCAAGTGGTTACCGAGTTTTATTTTGCTCACGAAACCGATGTTAACTTAGTCAAAAAAATCCTTTATCGCGTCGCCCATACTAGCAAATATACTGCTTTAAAATTACCCATTTTAGTGATTATAGAAGAAAAACCTTGGGGGACATTATTTAAACTCAAATGTTACCCTTTAGATGCACGGGATGAATTTATTTATAAAACTGATTTAACCATTAGAGCCAAACAAGCCTTTGCTAAACATCAACTAACTTATCCCCGTATTTTTGAGGTAGAAAATACACCATTAGACAGTTGAATACTTTTATTTTACTATTCTTAAACGGCAGGGTGGGCAAAATTTTTGATTTACAGGTAGTCTAGATAAACCTCTAATTTACCCACCCAAAACCCTAATTATAAACCAGGTGTTGTTTGTTCAAATAAAGCCGAAAAGTCTTTAGTAATAACCGCAGAATTATCATCTTCAGGCTTACTAATGATATCAAAAGCTTTATTTTTAGCTGAAGGTTCTATTAAAGCTTTCACCACGACTTCTGCTACATCTTCTCTCGGAATTGATGTGGGAATATCATTAGGAGGATTAATTAATAAAGTATCATTTTTTCCCACAATTAACTCTCGTTTTCCCCCTGGTTTATCGAGTAACCCACCCGCCCGAATAATGGTGTAATTTATACCCGAATTAATTAAATAGTCTTCTGCTTTTCGCTTCCAAATTAAAATATTACCATTGCCTATTTTATTAAGGGGATGATTCGGGTTGGTTCCTCCCATTGAACCCACTAAAACAATATGATTAATGCCTAATTCTTTAGCCGTATCAATCTGATTTTTTTGTCCTATCCAGTCGACTTCTTCTGGCATTCCCCCTGGTTCAAAGGTAAATTCTGGCCGCTCTCCTTCTTGGGGCGGTGCTTTCATTTTAGGAACCGCGCTGGTAAGAATAACTAAACTATCACACCCTTTGAAAGCTGTTTCCAAAGTGGATTTATCACTAATATTTCCTTTTAAAAAGCCTTCATCTGAGCCAAATAATTGTTTTATTTTTTCTTCACTTCTCCCCAAGCTAATCACTTCAAATTGGTCAGAAAGTTGACGCAGTTTTTTGACAACTAATGAGCCAGTTCTTCCTGTTGCTCCTGTAACAATAACTTTTTTTGCTGACATAATTCTCTAATCATAAATGATGGATCTTTAGCATAAGCTCTTGAGTGTACCTTTGGCAACTTTGTTTTAATTTTTGTTTCTATAACTATTGATTCTATTCATAGTGTACTTTGACAAGCTCTTAACATTAGCTGAAAAATAGATGAAAATATGAGATAATTAGTCTGTCGGATTTTGATTGTTGTTTCAATGTCTATGAAAAATCTATTAAAAACCACTTCAATGATTTTCGGTTTTGCGTTCGCTTTATGTATCAATCCTGCCAACTCAATGCCGGTCAAACCTTCAGTAGAAATAGCACAAAATACCCCTTCTATCGGCCGAGAAATTAGAAGTTTCTTTGAAAGTGGACGCTTAACTTCAGAAGATCGATTATCCTTTCAAAATCCTCCTGATGGCGTTATTCCTATTAGAAATCAATCCAATAGTTGGCAATTTATTCTCTTTAAAAAAGGAGGGGTTTCTTTTTGGATGCCACCGGGTATTCTAACGGAAGATGAGGTATTATTAGCAACAACGTTGGGGGATATTAGTTTCCGAAGTTTAACATCTCATAGAGAAAATCAAGAGTATATTGCTGCTTATGCACAAAGTTTGACAGATAAACAAGTTGAAAATTTTGATGTTTTATTGCAAACAATAAAAGATGAAATTCCGTCAGAAAAAAGTTTTCGACTAACTGGAGAAAGAGCGATTTTTTTAGATGAAAATCTAGGGAAAGAACTGACCTTTGCCAACCAAGAAGAAATCATTATTTTAAGACTTTATCTAGTTCAAAATCGTCTTTATGTCATGGGGGTTCGTTATCCAAAATCTCTTACCGATACTCGCAGTAGTCGAGCTTTTTTAAATGGGTTAGAATTATTAAATAATTAGTTACTCAAGTTAATCATGGACGATAATTTTCCTAAAACTGAAAGACAGCAACAAGCAGTTAATCAAGCGAAAAAAGTTTTTCTTGTACTATTAGCCAGTGGTTTATCCATCGGTGTTATTGTCTCTATTGGAGTTATCAAGTTGATGAATTATTTTGGATTAACTGAAAAGACGAATCAACTTGAAATTATCAGGGAAAAAATAGATTAATAAAAAACTTTTTTTATCTATTTTGTGCCTAATTTTAACAAGAAATTATTACCAGTTTGGATCATGATTAAAATCCCAACATTTTTCTTCGTACCACACTCCTCCATCTCGTTTTTCACAATCTTCCTGTGTATTAATATAAGGGATAACAGCAGGTTGAATATTATCTGATTCTAGGGGCAGTTTCACTCGACTCAATGTTAGTCCTATTAACTGTCCTATACCAAAAGTTGCGATACCACCAGCAACAATAGCAATCACTAATTCTGCTGCACGGCGAGTGAGTTTTGTGTGGTGAATTTCTGTGTTAAGATGGTTAAGTTGTTTCTCGACTTTTTCTTGACTTTGACGTAACTGTTTAGCTTGAGAAAGTAAGCGACTCCGTACAGTTTCTAAATCAGATTTTGAGCGAGAAGTTTGTAAGCTTTCAACAGTTGTTAATAACTGTTCATTGTTATTAAGTAACTGAACTACATTCTCATTCAGGCTTTCTAATTTCTGACTAACCACAGAACCTAAATTAATGGCTATTTTAGCCACTAAACTATCATTTTGTTCTCGTAATTGTCGTAACGTATCTTGTTGAAACACAAAAATTTGACAAGGGGTTAAAGTTCTTACCGTTGCTTTGCGAGGCCGTTGTAAAAATAGACCCATTTCCCCTAAAACTGAACCTGCTTTTTGCTTAGCAACTTGTCGAGGTTGCTGTCCAGAAAAACCTTTTAAGACTTCGGTTTGTCCTTGTAATAAAACAATTAAGGCATCACTATTTTCTCCCTCACTCATTAAAATAGTGCCTGTATCGACTGTTTTCATTGTGCCGAGTTCAGCTAACCTTTGTAACTCCTCATCTTGTAAGTCCTTACCCAGAGAAGTCTGCTGAAGAACTTGATAAAACTTTCTTAATTCCATCTTAATTAATTAAAAGAATAAATCTGAATTAATTAATCATAACAACAATAATTTTTTTATCTCCCCTCTCCCCATCCTTCCCACCCTCCCCACACTCCCCACATGCTCACTATTTAAGCAACAAGAGGCAACCTTTCTTCCCCAAGAACAGCCTCATAGTAGCGTCTCAACTGACCAGTGGCCGCAGCCCATCCCCATTTTTCCGCTTCTTGTCGGGCGTTGCTACGTAACTGTTCCCGTTCTTCTGTCGCTGCTAAAAGGCGTTTTGTCGCCATAATTGACCCGTGGGGGTCTGTGGGTTCAAACAGATAGCCATTCACCCCATCCGTAACAATATCAGGTATTCCACCAGAATTGGCTGCTACCACCGGACATCCTGCGGCCATGGCCTCCAATAAGACTAAACCTAACGTCTCCGTTGTGGAAGGAAAAACAAAGGCATCCGCCGAAGCAAAGGCAGAAGCCAATTCTAACCCCTGCAGGTAGCCGATAAAATGGGTCTGAGTTCCTGCAAAATGAGCCTCTAATGCCTCTCGATGGGGTCCATCGCCAACAATAGCCAAATGGGCTTCTGGGATGGCTTCTAGCACAGGTTTAATGCGATCAATTTGCTTTTCGGCCGAAACCCGTCCTACGTATAAAAGTAACGGCTGGTCAGGGTTTCCCCCCGATAAACGCGATCGCATCTGTTTCGAGGCCAAATGAGGTTGGAACATTTCCGTATCGACCCCCCTTTGCCACAGGTCCACTCGTTCAATATCATGACTTTCTAACGCTTCCACCATAGCTGTTGAGGTGCAAAGGTTCAAACGAGCTTGGTTATGGGCTAATTTTAACAATTCCCAGAGTAACCCTTCTAAAGACCCTAAACCGTAATGTTGCAAATATTGGGGTAAATGGGTGTGATAAGAAGCCACCAGAGGAATATTCATGGTTTTCGCATAATAAATGCCCCCGACTCCCAACACCGCAGGATTGACTACATGGATTAAATCGGGTTTGAATTTTTCGATTGCTTTACCCACTTTAGGGGTAGGAATAGCTAATTTTAACTCAGGATATAAGGGTAAAGGAATGCCTTTCACCCCATGAATTTTTGCCCCTTTATGTTCTCTTAACCCACCGTCAGGGGAAAACACTAACACTTGATCCCCATTGCGCTGTAAATGGTCAACCGTATGGCGTAGACGGGTTACAATACCATCAATTTTAGGTAAAAAAGTTTCTGTGAATAAAGCAATTCGCATGGTAGGCGTTTCAATTCGTTTGGATCACCATCAATATAGTAGGCGATCGCGGGGCATTTATGGCAGTTTTCTGTGAGGAGTGTGGGGGGATGGGGAGTGTCAGTAGATCACAAAGATCCTAGTTAGGATTGCGGGGGAGCAGGGAGAACGGAGCGGGGGAGAAAGGAAATAGGATAAAAATTAAAAGATAGCGAGTTAAATTAAGATTTCTAGAGATTTATAGCCTGTAAGGGGAGTCTGGGAAAGGTGGGGAGATTGGGAGACAGATATTAATGCTGAACTCCTGCTTTCTGCCTTCTGCCTCCTGCCTCCTAGCTCCTTAACCGACTGTTAACCTTATAAAAAGGCTGACTTTCCAGCAAAACGGGCTGCTTTCCCTAAATCCCGTTCAATGCGTAACAATTGGTTAAATTTAGCGATCCGTTCACCGCGACACCCCGAACCGGTTTTAATTTGTCCTGCACTGGTAGCCACCACTAAGTCAGCGATGGTAGTGTCTTCGGTTTCGCCGGAACGGTGGGACACAAAGCACTTATAATTGTGCTTTTTGGCCAGTTCAATGGTGTCTAAAGTCTCGGTTAAACTGCCAATTTGATTGACTTTAATTAAAACAGAATTAGCCACCCCTTTTTCAATACCTTCGGCTAGGATGGTGGGGTTGGTACAAAATAAGTCATCCCCTACTAATTCGACTTTATTGCCAATTTTATCGGTGAGTTCTTTCCAACCTTCCCAGTCATTTTCCCCCATCCCATCTTCTAAAGAAACAATGGGGTATTTATTCATCCAGTCTTCCCAGAGTGCCACCATTTCTGAAGGGGTTTTGGTGGATTGATCAGATTTAAAGAATAAATATTTCCCCTCTTTCCATAATTCTGAGGTAGCCGGATCAAGACAAATGGAAATATCCTCCCCAGGTTTATAACCAGCTGCTTCGATCGCTTCTATGATAAATTCGATGGCATCTTCATTGGATTTTAAGTTAGGAGCAAATCCCCCTTCATCTCCAATCCCCGTACTCAAGCCTTTATCCTTCAATAAGCCTTTGAGGGTATGGAAAGTTTCTGCTCCCATGCGAATGGCCTCAGCAAAACTGGGTGCGTTATGAGGGGCAATCATGAATTCTTGGAAATCTACCGTATTATCAGCGTGAGATCCCCCATTGATCACGTTCATACAGGGAACGGGTAATAAGGAAGCGTTGGTTCCCCCTAAGTAACGATACAAGGGCATTTTCAGGTAATTGGCTGCGGTACGGGCAACGGCTAGGGAAATAGCTAAAATGGCATTGGCTCCCATATTGGCTTTGTTGGGGGTGCCATCGAGGGCAATCATGGTGTGATCGATCGCCCGTTGTTGGGTAACATCCATGCCAATGAGGGCAGGGGCCAGGTGATTATTGGCATTATCTACGGCTTTGAGTACCCCTTTCCCTTGATAACGGTTCTTATCCCCATCGCGCATTTCTACCGCCTCTTTTTCCCCTGTGGAAGCTCCCGACGGCACTAACGCACTGCCAATTGTCCCATCGTCGAGCATCACTTGGGCTTCAACTGTGGGGTTTCCCCGTGAATCTAACATTTCTGAGGCGATAATGGTTTTAATCCGCATGAATTCCAGTCTCCTGATAATCGTTGAAATCGTTTAGACGATTGAAGAAATCATGCTCTAATTATCTGTCATCTGTTCCCATTATTCTCAGTGGTTTCCCTTAAGATTTTCTAAAAAATTTCCTTAAACTCAGGGTAAATTATTAATAATAAACTCTTAAAGTTTTAGGGGTAAACTCAGGGGTGATAATTCAAGAAACATTCAACAATTGATTTTGAAAATCATTCTGATAAATAGTGAGAGAAAGGGTATTGTAAAGATTTTTTCATCTGTTGCTTAACCATTTTAGCCCAACAATCAAAATCAAAGTTTTCTGCTAAAGGATCTAGGGATTTGTGCGGTTTCTTATTTTCTTCACCTAGAGAAAATATCCTTGATTTTACGGTTTCATTTTTCATGGATTTGGACTCCTACGATGGGATTAAGTTAATTATTTGCGTTGTTATTTTTATCTTTTTATCTATAACTATTATACCGTCTTTGGGTTCTAGAAAAAAGTTAACTATTGGTTAAGTAGAGTTAAAAATCTGGATAAAATTATTGTCTATATAAGCAAAATAAAGTACAAAATTAAAATTTCTGAAACTTTTTATGAATTGGTTAGCTAAGATTTTACAATTGAGAACAACGTAAGTAAATTCACCCAAAAAAAGATGATTAACAAAAATTCTATCAAAGTTGAAGACGATCGCACAGGGTTAGAAACTCAAACTTTGCGACGAGCTTTATTAGATAATCTCTTTTATATTCAAGGTAAATTTCCCGAAATTGCCAGCAAAAATGACTTTTATTTAGCCTTAGCTTATACGGTAAGAGATCGTTTGTTACAATGATGGTTAAACACCATACAAACTACCATAAAAAGTGATGTCAAAAAAGTTTGTTATTTATCAGCAGAGTTTTTAGTTGGGCCTCATTTAGAAAACAATTTGATTAATTTAGGCATTGCCGAAAGAGTTAAACAAGCGGTTACCGAATCGGGACTCAATATTAAAGAATTAATTGAAACGGAAGAAGAACCGGGACTAGGCAATGGTGGCTTAGGTCGATTAGCTGCTTGTTATATGGACTCTTTATCCAGTTTAGAAGTTCCCGCTATTGGTTATGGAATTCGTTATGAATTTGGTATTTTTGATCAAGAAATTAAAGACGGTTGGCAAGTAGAAATAACCGATAAATGGTTACAGTATGGCAACCCTTGGGAAATTTGTCGGCCTGAAGCTTCTGTTACGGTTAATTTTGGGGGATATACAGAGCAATATGTAGATGGATATAACAACTTTAATGTCCGTTGGGTTCCCGAATATGTAGTTAAAGGAATCCCTTATGATACCCCCATTACGGGTTATAAAGTTAACACCGTAAACACCATGAGATTATGGCGTTCAGAAGCTTGTGAATCCTTTGATTTTCAACGGTTCAATGTGGGAGATTATTATGGGGCCGTGGATGATAAAGTAACCTCAGAAAATATCACCAAAGTTCTTTATCCCAACGATGAACAAATCGCTGGGAAAGAATTAAGATTACGACAACAATACTTTTTTGTGTCTTGTTCTTTGCAAGATATGATTCGCATTCACTTACTAAATAATCCTAATTTAGACAATTTTGATGAACAATGGGCTGTACAATTAAATGATACCCATCCGGCGGTTGCTGTGGCTGAGTTGATGCGTTTATTGGTGGATATTTATGAATACGAATGGGGAAAAGCCTGGAATATTGTGGAGAAGACATTTGCTTATACTAATCATACCTTATTACCAGAAGCCTTAGAAAAATGGCCGATCGAAATTTTTGGTCATTTATTACCCCGTGTTCTCGATATTATCTACGAAATTAATCGACGTTTCTTAGATCAAGTTCGCATTAAATTTCCTAACGATGATGGTAAACTTTCTAGTCTTTCGATTATTGATGAAAGTGGGGAAAGATATGTGAGAATGGCCAATTTAGCTTGCATTGGTTCCCATCATATTAATGGGGTAGCCCAGTTGCATTCTCAATTGGTAAAAGACACTATTTTGCACGACTTTTATCTTCTCTGGCCTGAAAAATTTACTAACGTAACCAATGGAGTGACTCCTCGTCGTTGGCTGGTTCAAAGTAACCCCCGTTTAAGTGAATTAATTACCTCAAAAATTGGCGATGGATGGATTAACAATTTACAGGAATTACGAAAATTAGAAAGCTATGCAGAAGACAAAACGTTCCGTCAACAATGGCGAGAAAGCAAACAAGCGGTTAAACAAGATTTAGCTAATTATATTCAACAAAAAGTGGGGATTACTGTTAACCCCGAATCCTTATTTGATGTACAGGTCAAACGGATTCATGAATATAAACGGCAACATCTTAATGTCTTACACATTATTACTCTGTATAAGCGTCTTAAGAGTAATCCTAACTTAGATGTTCCCCCTCGCACCTTTATTTTTGGTGGCAAAGCAGCCCCTGGTTATTTTATGGCGAAACGCATCATTAAATTAATTACTGCGGTGGGGGATGTGGTTAATAATGATGGGGATATCGGCGATCGCTTAAAGGTTATTTTCTTACCGGATTATAATGTTACTTTTGGTCAAAGGGTTTATCCGGCGGCTGATTTATCAGAACAAATTTCTACCGCAGGAAAAGAAGCCTCTGGTACCGGAAACATGAAATTTTCCATGAATGGGGCGTTAACCATTGGTACATTAGACGGGGCAAACGTAGAGATTCGTCAAGAAGTTGGAGCAGAAAATTTCTTCCTATTCGGGTTAACAACTCCAGAAGTTTTGGACTTAAAAGCTCAAGGGTATGTACCCCGTCGTTATTATAATTCTATTCCTGAATTACGAGGGGTTCTCGACTTAATTGCTTCTGGGTTCTTTTCTCACGGTGATCCTGAATTATTTAAGCCTATTGTTGATAATTTACTCTACGATGATCCCTATCTTTTATTAGCGGATTATAAAGCTTATGTTGAGTGTCAAGACAAGGTATCTCAAGCCTATAAAGATCAAGAAAATTGGAGTAAAATGTCTATTTTAAATGTAGCTAGAATGGGTAAATTTTCCAGCGATCGCTCTATCCAAGACTATTGTAATCATATTTGGAAAGCTCAACCTGTTCCCATTCAACTCAAAGATTATGTACAGGGAGAAGCACAATTGACTGTCAACAAATTTTAAATTTTGTTGATACCCAAGGGAAGATTTTATCTTCCCTTTCTTCTTTGTTTATCTAACTATTTTCTAATTTATGCTCGATGAAAAACAAACAAACGATGATCACCGAAAAACAAAAAATGCTCCAAGGTGAGTATTATAATGCTTTTGAAGAAACCTTATTACAAGATAGAAAAAAAGCCCAAAATCTCTGCCAACAGTTAAATAATATTCCCGATGGAACTCTAGAAGAAAGAAGTGATATAATTAAACAGTTATTGAATACTGATAAAGTAGTTTGGATAGAATCACCTTTTCGGTGTGATTATGGCTATAATATTGATGTGGGTGAAAACTTTTATGCTAATTTTGGCTGCGTTATTCTTGACTGTAATCTTGTTAAAATTGGCGATGATGTTAAGTTGGGACCTAATGTACAAGTTTACACAGCTACCCATCCTATCGACCCAAAACTAAGAAAATCAGGAAAAGAAATGGCCTATCCTATTACCATTGGGGATAATGTTTGGATTGGGGGAAGTTGTATCATTTTGCCTGGTGTAACCATTGGTAAGAATACTGTGATTGGTGCCGGCAGTATTGTGACCAAAAACATTCCTGATAATGTTGTGGCCGTAGGCAACCCCTGTCGCGTTATTAAAGATATTGAATAATTAAGACATTTGACAGCATTAAGAATTTTGTTAACATGATGATAGCAAAATTACTTATTAACTAAATCTTAACTTTAGCCATTATGAAAGTTGCTGTTTTTAGTACCCGTTCCTATGATCGCAAATTCTTAGAAATTGCTAATCAAACGGCTAATTCTCCTCACCAGTTGGAATATTTTGAAACGAAATTAAACGCAAAAACAGCCGCTTTGGCAAAGGGTTTTCCCTGTGTTTGTATATTCGTAAACGATATCGCTAATGCAGAAACGTTAAAGATTTTAGCTGCACAGGGAACTCAATTAATTGCCCTACGTTGTGCCGGGTATAACATGATTGATATGCAAGTCGCCCATGAATTGGGGTTAAAAGTAGTGAGAGTTCCTGCCTATTCTCCCTACGCAGTAGCAGAACACGCAGTGGGGTTAGTTTTGATGCTAAATCGTAAATTAAATAAAGCCTATAATCGCGTTCGAGATGATAATTTTACCCTGGATGGTTTATTAGGATTTGATTTACATAATAGTACCGTGGGAGTCATTGGTACTGGAAAAATTGGCACGATTTTTGCCAAAATCATGCAGGGTTTTGGCTGTCATCTGTTGGGTTATGATCTTTATCCTAACGATGATTTTCAAAGGATACCAGAGGCTAAATATGCTGATTTACCGGAATTATTAGCTCAGTCTGACATCATTTCTCTTCATTGTCCCTTATTGCCTGCCACCCATCATTTAATTAATCCAGAAACCATCCAACAAATGAAACCAGGGGTGATGTTAATTAATACCAGTCGTGGACAATTAGTAGATACCCGTGCGGTGATTGATGGCATCAAAGGGGGTAAGATTGGTTATGTGGGTTTGGATGTATACGAAGAAGAAGAAGAGCTATTTTTTGAAGACTATTCTGACAGTATTATTAAGGATGATACCTTTCAACTTTTGCAATCTTTTCAAAACGTGGTAATTACCGCTCATCAAGCCTTTTTTACTAAAGATGCTTTGACGGCTATTGCTCAAACCACCATCGCTAATATTAGTAGTTGGGAACAAGGGACGGAATTAACCAATGAAGTGCAAGTTCCAAGTTAAGCCATTTACGGTTATCCCACCTTCGGACTCTGATGAGACAAAGCTACAATCAGATTAGTTTACATAACTAAACATAAGGGGAAATACCGATGATGAGTATGATAACCGTCTTCATCTTTCTGTGGGGACTCGTGGCTATTACGGAAAGACTGACGGATGAATCTAGCTCTACCTAGAATATACTGAGTTCATTTTTAATGGGAAATACTATATTAGAGATAGATAGATTCAACTTCTCTATTTTCAATGGAGATCAACAGTTATGATGTTACCCGGTTTATGTTCTGCACGAAGTAAGACCTTATTCTGGACGGGCTTAACTCTGGCCATAGTGGCCATTTTATAGAGTTTTCTGCGTTCGTATAATCAAGGAGAGACAAAATTGCTTACGTTGGGTGTTAATATCGATCACGTTGCCACCATTCGCCAGGCCAGACGCACCGTTGAACCTGACCCGGTTGCTGCTGCGGTACTGGCAGAATTAGGGGGAGCAAACGGCATTACAGCGCATTTGAGGGAAGATCGTCGTCATATTCAAGATCGCGATATTCGCTTACTCAGGGAAACCGTTCGCACTCACCTCAACCTAGAAATGGCGGCCACTGAGGAAATGGTAGCGATCGCCCTTGATGTCAAACCAGACTATGTTACTCTCGTGCCAGAGAAACGAGAAGAAGTCACCACAGAAGGGGGCTTAGACATAGCTGGAAGCCTCGAAAAACTAAAAAACGTGGTGGACAGTATCCAAAGTGCAAACATTCCTGTTAGCCTCTTTATCGACGCAGATGAAGCACAAATTAAAGCGTCTGCTGATACTCAAGCCCAGTTTATCGAACTACATACGGGAAAATACGCCGATGCAGCCAATGCAGCAATCCGTCAACAAGAATTAGAAGCCTTAAAAATAGGCTGTGAACAAGCATTAAGCTTAGGGTTGCGGGTCAATGCAGGTCATGGATTAACCTATATTAATGTTTATCCTGTGGCTTGTTTGCTGGGGATGGAAGAACTGAATATCGGTCATACTATTGTTAGTCGCGCCGTGTTAGTGGGGATGGAACGGGCAGTTAGAGAGATGAAACTCGCCATGAGAAACTGTTTATAACTCATATCTTGCACCTTCGATAAAACTATAGCAATCAGGAATGAGATGTGAGAGAATAGAAAAAAAGTAACTCTAGACTAATATGGAAGAACTAGATAGGTTCATTGAGTCGAATCCTGACCCAAGAGAGTTAAAACGGGCCATCGCTGTTAGGATGACATTAAGAGGACACCCACATCGGGAAATCATGAAGATTTTACAGGTTTCTTCTGGTTTTATTAGTAAATGGAAACAAGTATTTATTATTAATGGAATTGAGGGAATAAAACTTAGTTACCAAGGCTCAAAAGCTTATCTAACTGCAATAGAAAAAGAACAAGTTTTAGGTTGGCTAAAAGACAAAAATAGTTGGAATCTCAATGAACTAGAATATTACATAGCCGAGCAATTTAAGGTCACATTTGCTGCCAAGTCGAGTTACTACGATTTATTTCATGAAGCAGGAATATCATGGAAAAAGTCACAAAAAAAGAATCCAGGAAAAGACCCGGAGGCAGTAGGGGTAAAAAAAAAGAGATTGAAAAGTTTTTATCAGAAAATAGAAAAAAAATGGTTCTACAAGACTTATTATGCTAAAATATTAGTAGAATCGTCATAAATCAAGAAAATGAAACGACAGTTAGCTAAACTTCTTTCTCTTGCAGGAGTAAAT
>JASJBX010000016.1 GCA_030066295.1 Crocosphaera sp. | reverse complement strand
AGTTTCAGCCCCTGACCATTTTCGCTACTTCAAGTAGGTACTAGGCGGTTGTGCCCCTGTATTTCAACAGTGCTTTTAGTCTTATTATAGCTTACTTTTGATTCTTAGTGGACTCCCTACGGTCGGTTTATTTGCTGGTTGTCATTCATCCCCACCGTATAGACGGATGGGGTATTCTGACGACATTAGATAAAAAATAGAGGTATCCTTTGGGATACCTCTTAATCATTCAAATTGAGTATGACTAGGGAATTTACTTAATTTTTGATGAACTATAGAACTACGCATTTTGGTTAGGACATTGGCAAACTCTGAAACCCTTTTCTGGTTTACTTTTGTTCGCTAGAGCCGGAACTTCGTTAAGGAACTTTTGACTTTTGCCTTTTAACTTTCGCGTAGCGGTATATGTTTTCTTAGACAAAAAAAAGGTACACAGAGGCACTGCCCTACATACCTAAGATTTACAGTGAATGAGTAAAACTATTTACTCTTACGCTTTAAGCGACTACCTAAACCAAGTCCGGCTAAAGCAGTTAAGCCAAGGATGGTACCAGGTTCAGGAACGCGTCCTTCAGTGGTAATAACACCATCAGCACCAGCTAAGAATGCTATTTGACCAGGAGTTTCTCCAGGTAGAGCATTATACTGCTCCTCAGTTAAGAAAGGAAGGGTATTAGGATCGACATCAGTGGCTCCATTGAACAGGGAAATAATACTAGGTGTATCTTTGAATCCCGCGCCACCATTGACTGTTTTGTAATCTCTGAAATATCCCACAAGATCGAAGGATACGTTAAATCCACCATCTTCACCAGGAGTTACTGTTCTGGTAAATGAGCTCAGAAAGTACTCGAAGTCGTACTCTTCAACATTGTCGTCAGATCCAAATAGACCATCACCATCAGTATCAAATTGTAAAAAAGTAATAACTTCATTTAATTCAACTTCTGTGATGGTGGCATTACCTTCTGTTCTTTGGCCAACAACTTCTGGAAGGGTTACAAAGATGTCACTCAGTAAGACATCTGCATCTACAAAGGTACGTGCCCCAAGTTTGTCGAGAATTTCTTGCTGAGGAGAAGGAGTGAACGCCTCATTCTCATTAGGATTAGGAGCAGGAGGAAAAGACTCAGGAATGATTCCAAAAACACCAGCGGCACAACCGAAAAAAGTACAAGGAAGCGTAGTTGTTACCCCGTCTCCAGGTTGACCTAAGGGTGCTTTAGGAAAAGTAACAGGGGACTGTAAAAAGTCGACGATGTTGTTGGTGAAGAAGACCCCTGTATTCGCTCTTAAGTCAGTACGACCGGGTCCCAGTTGTGAGGCTTGAGCAGCAGTACTCATTGTAGTCATTCCTACAGTGACACCGACTACCCCTAATAATTTAAGGATGTTATTTTTCATGAGTAGTTACCCTATGTTAACTATGTGATTTTAAAGACGCTTAAAAAAGTTTTTGGTCTTTGGTAGGTAATTCTAACCTATAAAGTTGAAAAATACCACGTCAATTAAAAAATTTTTTTTTTCAAAATTAAGATCAGAAAATATCAGCCGGATCGGCTTCTTTTAGTTTGCGAATGGCGATCGCACCCGACAAACAACACATGGCCACCGTTAAACAGAAGACAACAATCATGCGGGTTATGGTTAACTGCATGGGCAGTAAGGTGGCTGCTTTTGAGACTTGATAGAGAGCAAAGGAAATGCCCACCCCAGGAAGATAACCCAAAACAGCTAACATAATCGTTTCATGAAACACAACCCCTAATAAATAATTATTGGTATAACCGATCGCTTTGAGGGTGGCGTACTGGGGTAAATGGTCGTTGACATCGGTTTGAATAATTTGATAGACAATCACCGTTCCCACCACAAACCCGACAATAGTTCCCAAACGAAACATAAAACCGATGGGGGTAGTGGTGCGCCAATAGGTCTTTTCAAAATCAATAAATTCTTGCTTGGTTAAGATAATGACATCATTGGGTAAATAAGCCTGTAAATTGGCCTTAACCGTTTTGGCATCAGCCCCGGGTTTCAGTCGAATTAAGCCAAGATTAATATAACCAATACGATGATGTCGAAATAACTTAAAAACCTCCTGAAAATTGGTATCACTGGTAATAATATTCCCATCTGCAGCAAAAGAAGGTCCCAACGTAAATAAACCCACCGTTTCCACGCGACGATCGTTCAACTCATTAACCGAGGTTTGATTCTGCAAATAATTCCTGGCGATCGGGCCATAATCTGGTTTAGCTTGACGATCAAAGAGAATCCGATCTGGCTTTTTGAGATCCTCTAAATGTTGGTTCACTTCTGGGAGGGTAAAGGTGGGTTTATCGGGGTCAAACCCAAAGACAAAAATAGGACGATACTCATTGGTTTGGGCATTTTTCCAGATCCCATATTCCACATAAAATTCGCTGGCCCCTTCAACTTCTTCAAAACTTAAAGCTTGATAAAGACGACGACGGGAAAACACATAAGAATAGGCCAAGGATTTAGAACGACGGTTCAGCATCAGTAAATCCGCATCTAAACTAGAGTGTAAACGAGTATTACTTTCGTATAACGCTCCTTCAAATCCTAGCTGCATAAACATCAGAATATTAGAAAAAGCAACCCCAGATATGGCAACAATCAAGCGTAATTTCTCCCGCTTCAGTTGCAACCAGGCTAAAGAGTGTTTAAGTTTCATGCCATTTTAAATAGTCCTGACAAGATTTTAACATTTTGGCATTAAGCTTGTACTGTGTGGCTTAAGCAGGTGTCAGTGAGGAAATTTCATCCAATGAACTATACTTCAGAAGGAATTATTGGGAACGTTAATAAGGGTAATGATCACCCTAACCCTTATCGTTCTCAAGTTGATACCATGACGCAAAGTGATTTCCCACAACCTTCGCCCCTAGAAGGACAATTCACCAATGGGAACCCCCCCGATCACAAATACCAGCGAAAACCCTGGCGTTCAAAATTGTTGTTTTTGACCGTGGTGGGCTTGCTCAGCCTCGGTGTGACGGCTGTTTACAGTTCCCTACTCATCAATCGTCAATCCCCCCCTGCTGCCATCCCAGGAACCCCAGAAACGTCTTCTTTACCCACGAGAATTTCTGCTTTGGGTTATTTAGAACCCCAAGGAGATATCATTCAAGTGTCGGCTCCTGCGTTTCTGGAAGGGGCCAGGGTGATGGAATTACGAGTTAGAAGAGGCGATCGCGTTCAAGCCCGGGATATTATTGCCATTCTCGATAACCATTATCGGCTTAAAGCCGCCCTAGACCAAGCCGAAACTCAGGTGGCGGTTGCCAAAGCTAACTTGGCTAAGGTTCGAGCCGGAGCCAAACAAGGGGAGATTCACGCCCAAAAGGCTCGGTTTCTGGGGACGAAGGCGGAGTTAGAAGGACAAATTGCCATGCAACGCTCCACTATCTCTAATTTAGAGTCCCAATTCCTCGGAGAAAAGTCAGCACAACAAGCCACCATTGAACGGTTAAAGGCGGAATTAGCCAATAAGACCACTGAGTGCCAACGCTACGCTACGTTATATGAAAATGGGGCGGTTTCGGCTCAAGAATACGATCGCATCTGTTTACAACAAGAAATTACGCAACAGCAACTCAGAGAGGCCCAAGCCAACTTAGAACGGATTGTTAACACCCTTCAAGACCAAATTCGGGCCGCTAAGGCCAATTTAAACCGAACCATTGCCACCTTAGACAGCCAAATTGCTGAAAACCAAGCAAGACTCAATGCTGTGGCAGAAGTGCGGCCTGTGGATGTACAAGTGGCTCAAAGCGAACTGTCGGCAGCTGAAGCCATGGTAAAACAGGCCAAGGCTAATCTGGATCTTTCTTATGTTAGGGCCCCTAGGGATGGTCAAATCCTCGAAGTTCATACCTGGCCCGGGGAAATGGTGCAAAATCGGGGCATTGTGGACTTAGGGGAAACGGCTCAGATGTATGTAACCGCAGAGGTTTACGAAAGCGATATCATGCGAGTGCAACAGGGACAACCGGCCACGATCATGACCGACGGCATTACGGAAGAATTACAAGGAACGGTGGAGGAAATTGGCTTACAAGTCGATCGCCAACGGGTTTTGGGGACGAATCCGACGGCTGATGTGGATGCTAGAGTAGTAGAAGTTAAGGTGCGCCTCACCCCGGAAGATAGTCGACGAGTTGCCCAACTCACCCACCTACAAGTTAATGTCATTATTGACACAGCCACACAGCCATGAAACCGGTTATTTCTATAAAACATCTCAATCATTTTTTTGGCCAAGATAAGTTAAAAAAACAAGTTTTATTTAATATTAATTTAGACATTAATCCTGGAGAAATTGTGATTATGACCGGGCCGTCTGGGTCGGGTAAAACCACTTTGCTCTCTTTAATCGGGGCGTTGCGCTCGGTTCAGCACGGGAGTTTGCAAACCATTAATTATGAACTGAATGGAGCAACGGAACAGAAATTGGTGCAGGTTCGCCGTTTTATGGGTTATATTTTTCAAGCCCATAATCTCTTGCCTTTTTTGACCGCTAGGCAAAACGTACAAATGTCCCTAGAACTCCATGATCGCATTAGCACTGACGAGGCGATTACTAAATCGGAAGAGATGTTAAACATGGTGGGGTTGGGGCAAAGAATTAATTATTATCCAGACCAACTTTCAGGGGGACAACGGCAACGGGTGGCTATTGCCCGCGCTTTAGTGAGTCATCCGAAGTTAGTCTTAGCCGATGAACCCACGGCTGCTTTAGATAGTAAAACAGGGCGAGATGTGGTGGATATTATGGAAAGGTTAACCAAGGAACAGGGATGTACGATCCTTCTTGTTACCCATGATAACCGTATTTTGGATATGGCTGACCGCATTATTCACATGGAAGATGGATATTTGAAAAATTAGGTTGAAGGGCGCAGAAGGCAGAAAGGTTATCCAAAAAAAAGGATAAGCGTGGAAATCTTGCTTATCCTCGGTATTTCTAACTAGCGGCTAGATATTCTTTGACGTTGGCCCGTCGTCTTCTTAGTTGGGCGAGAGCTTGATGTTCTAGTTGGCGAACCCGTTCCCGACTGATGTTTAATCGTTTGCCAATTTTGGCCAGGGACAGTTCTTTGCCGTCTTCTAGGCCAAACCGTAGGGTTAAGACGGTTCTTTGTTGAGGGGTTAATTCAGCCATGAGGTTACTCAAGTCTTGGCGCAGTAGTTCTTGCGTAATGTAAATGTCAGGAGAAACCCCTTGATCTTCTAATAATTCTGAGAGTTCTGTATCTTGGTTGTCTCCTACTCTGACATCTAAGGAAATGGGTTGACGAGCAATACTGAGAAACTCCCGAATTTGTGCGGGTTCGATTTCTAATTCTTGGGCAATTTCAGCAGGGGTGGCACTTCTTCCCAAAGTTTGAGAGAGTTCTCTCTGGGTTTTCTTGATTTTGTTCAGTTTTTCGGTAATATGGATCGGTAAACGGATCGTCCGCGCTTGCTGTGCGATCGCCCTCGTGATGGCTTGACGAATCCACCAATAGGCATAGGTGGAGAATTTATAGCCTTTGGTGGGGTCAAATTTCTCCACACCCCTCTCCAGTCCTAAACTCCCTTCTTGGATGAGGTCGAGAAATTCCATGTTCCGTTTTTGATATTTCTTGGCAATGGCAACCACCAGGCGCAAATTAGCCTCAATCATCTTTCTTTTCGCCCGTTCTCCCTGTTCTAACGCTTTTTGAAGGGCTTTTTCCTCGAGGTTGACCGTTTCTGCCCATTCTTGGAGCGTGGGTTCTTTCCCTAAAGTCTCAGCTAGTTCCTCTTTTTTCTCCCCTAAGCTCATCATTCTCTGGACTTGTTTGCCATAAATGATTTCTTGTTCATGGGTTAACAGAGGTACCCGCCCAATCTCGTGCAGATAAGTCCGCACCATATCTGCTGAGTACGTAGGCTGTTTGGTTTTGATATTAACATTAGCAGTGGGCATTGGTACTATATGACTCCTTTAAACCTGCTTATAAAGTCTGTTGCTATTCTTATCTTTCCCAGAAATGGTATTGATTAATACATAGGGACTGGAAAGAAAAGTTACAAAGCGAAGTCGGTATGACTTTAACTTGTTTTCATTTTAGCTTACCTATTTAGACGATGACAAGATTTGAAAGGTTCATGAATTCTGACGATATGTTAAGGTAGGGATTTTCATTAGATTTTCTTTGACTCATAGGCGTTAAATTTTCGCTAACCTAGATAGGGAAAGAGGCTAATGAAGCCTTCCTCATTCATCAATAAGGATCAATGCTATGTCAGACTTAAATCGTGGCATTATGAAATTTGAAGGGGCTGACAAGCCTGTCTTGGTAGCGATTTCAGCCTTTTTAGTTCTAGGTGCCATTACTGCTTTAATTATCTGGGCGCTCAAAGCGGCCTATACCGTTGGTTAAGTTTTCTTGACAATTTTCTACTTACAGCACAATTTTGTTAAGCTTTAACGCTAGTTTACTAACAATCGCCAAACCGAGTCCTTTACTGGGCCAGGTTTGGCTTGACTTAACAGTGATTCTTTTAATGTTACTGTTATCGGCTTTTTTTTCTGGGTCTGAAACGGCCATTACCGCTTTTGATAATTTCAAATTACGGGGACTAATAGAGAAACAGGGGGACGCTTCTGGGGTTTATCGTTTAGTCTTAGAAAACCGTCGCCGTTTCATCACCAGTTTATTAATTGGCAATAATTTAGTTAATAATTTTTCGGCCATTCTCACCAGTAATTTATTTGCCATGTGGTTAGGCAGTGCTGGTTTAGGAGTTGCCACAGCCGTCGTCACCATTTTAGTGTTAATTTTTGGAGAAATCACCCCGAAATCTTTAGCAATTCTCAATACCCGTGCTTTTTTTCGTTGGTGTATTCGTCCTATTTTTTTATTATCACAACTGTTATCGTTTTTAAGAATTGTCCAAATTTTTGAGAAAATTACCCAGAAAACCATTGCCATTTTTCAAGGAAAATCTGAAAAAAACGTGCAGTCGGGAGAATCCTTAAATGATTTACAATTGATGATTGAAATTTTAGGAGGTAAAGGGAAACTTGACTTATATAAACATCAACTACTTAATAAAGCCTTGAGGTTAGATGAATTAATGGCTAAAGATGTAGTCAAACCTCGCTTAGAAATGATCACCATTTCCCATGAATCCAGTTTACAAGAATTAATCAATTTATCCCTAGAAACTGGCTATTCTCGAATTCCCGTGCAAGGGGAATCTAAAGATCATATTGTGGGTATTGTTCATCTCAAAAAAGCCTTACAAACCTTGCAAGCTGTTGATAAAGAAAAGCGTTCTCAAGTGAAGGTAACAGAAGCAATAGATAACCCTATTTATATTCCTGAAACGAAGCGGGCCCCTAGTTTACTAAAAGAAATGTTACAACAAAGATTTCATATTGCTATTGTGGTAGATGAATATGGAGGAACGGTTGGGTTAGTTACCTTAGAAGACATTTTAGAGGAATTAGTGGGAGAAATTTATGATGAAAGTGATTCTCCTTATATTCATCCTAATTCATTCCTGGGGGATAGTTTAAGCTAAAATTTAGGGGTCACCTTGTAATAATTTTTCAACTTCTTGAGCCGGTAAAGGGCGATTAAAAAAGTATCCTTGACCAAAATCGCAGTTTAATTGTTGTAAATAATTGAATTGTTCTTCTGTTTCAATGCCTTCTGCTACCACTTCCATTCCTAAGTTATGAGCTAGGGGAATAATAGATTGAATAATTTCTAAATTTTCTTCAGGTTTACCGATACAATTAATAAAAGAACGATCAATTTTTAAGGTATCGACGGGAAAGCGATGAAGATAACTTAAAGAAGAATAACCCGTGCCAAAATCATCGAGACAAATTTCTAAATTTCGTTTTTTTAATTGTTTTAATAACTTGATGGTTTCTAGGGAATGTTCAATTAAAGAGGTTTCGGTAATTTCTAGTTTTAAATTGTTAGGAGTTAGTCCTGTTTTTTCGAGAATTTCGTCAATTTCTTGGATGAGTTCGGTATGATTAAATTGTTTACTGGATAAATTGACTGCTACTTTTAAAGCCGTGGCTTGAGGAAACTTTTGTTTCCAAGTTTGGATCTGCTGACATACTTTTTCTAAGACCATTTTCCCAATGGGAATAATTAACCCGGTGTTTTCGGCAACGGGGATAAACTCTGCAGGGGAAATAAACCCTTTATGGGGATGTTGCCAACGAATTAACGCTTCAAACCCCACTAATTTAACCGAGTTTAAGGTCATAATGGGTTGATAATAAACCTCAAATTCTTGTTTGTCGATGCCGTGTCGTAAATCGGTTTCCAAGGTCAATAATTTTAACGCTTGGGCGTGCATTTGTTGATTAAAAATTTCGTATCTGCCTCGTCCTTTTTCTTTCGCTTGTCCCATGGCGATATCCGCATCTCGCAAAATTTCCATGGCCGATTGATAAGTGGGAAGACTAATCGTTAAACCAATACTGGGACTGGTGAAAATTTCTCGTTCTTGGATAAAAAATGAAGTGGTTAAGGCCGTTTTGATTTCTTGAGCGATTTTGAGAGCTTCGTTAACATCATCAATGGGATCGAGAAGAATGGCAAATTCATCTCCCCCCAGACGGGCCACCGTATCAGCAGGACTCACTAAGGTTTCTAGGGTACGACCGATCTCAACCAATAAGCGATCGCCCACCAGATGGCCATCACTATCGTTAATCATTTTAAAGCGATCGAGATCAATCACGGTTACAGCGAACAGATAATCCTCTTCTTCGTGAACTCGTTTTAGGGCTAAATCGACCCGTTCTAACAATAAGGAACGATTGGCTAAATTGGTTAAAGTATCATGGCGGGCATCAAACAGTAGTCTTTCTTTAACTTCTTCTAAGTCTGCAGTCCTTTCCCTCACTCGTTTTTCTAATTCTTCGTTTAATTCCTGCAGTTGAAACCGAGCTTTTTTTAAGGCCAAATGGGTGGACACTCTAGCGAGAACTTCTTCAAACTGAAAGGGTTTAATAATGTAGTCTACCCCTCCTGCTGCAAAAGCTTTTACCTTGTCTTCTACGTCTTGTAAGGCACTGAGAAAAATAATCGGAATGTCGGCGGTTTCGGGGAACTGTTTTAGTTGTTGGCACACCTCATAACCATCGAGGTCGGGCATTTTGATATCTAGGAGGATGATATCGGGGGGCATGGTTTTAGCTGCCATGAGTGCCATCTTGCCACTGGTAACCCCTCGTACTTTATACCCTGCTTTGATTAACATGGTGGATAAAATTCGGAGATTAGGGGGTTTATCATCAACAATTAGAATATTAGCGGGAGTCTCAGAAGCATGAAGATTAATCATGAATAAAAGTAATGTTTCCTATTATATTTTTGCAATAATACGACTAAAGTCTAAAATGGTTTATTAATGGCTAATTTCCATTAGCTGATCAAAACTGTAACTCTCTACTAATTGTATGATCTCTTGACATAAATCGCTATACTGGGGGGATAATTCATGAACTAATTGTAATATGGAATCTCCATCGGCTGCAGCCGCTTTTTGATGGAGTTGATCCCGCCAAGCTGGAGACAAGGATTGTATTTGAGTTTTGAGATGGTTTAAATGGTTTATTTGTTTCCTCTCTGGAGAAAGGGTATTAATGGAATTGCCATCATAACGATAAGAAATTCCTAAATGTTGGGCAAGTTTTTCAAAAATAATCGACTCAGAAAAGGGTTTACTAACAAAGTCATCACAGCCGATGTTGAGAATCATCTCTCGATTTTCGGCCAAAACATTAGCGGTCAAGGCAATAATTTTGGTTATTTTTTTTGAGCCTATTTCTTTCATTTTAGAACGAATCATTCGAGTGGCTTGATAACCATCCATAACTGGCATTTCTAAGTCCATCCAAATTAAGTCAGGATGCCAGGTTTCCCAGAGATTAACTCCTTCTTGTCCATTACTAGCTTCTTTAATCAAAAATCCTAGGGGTTGTAAGAGGTTGCTTAAGACCTTACGATTGGCAAAATTATCTTCAATAATTAAAATACGATAGGTGGGTTGATAGGGGGCTAAACCGACAATTTTTTGTTGATAATCTATTTGATACTCTTGGCTAGATTGGGGAACATCTACGGATAAAATAAAGTGAAAAATAGTGCCTCCCTGGAGAGGACAACTCACTTGTAATTTGCCTCCCATAAGATTAACAAATTCATGGCTAATGGCTAATCCTAATCCTGTCCCTTCTTGCGTTTTTCGACCTAATTTTGTTTGGAAAAAAGGTTTAAATAAATAAGTAAACTCTTCCCCATCGATTCCCGGTCCCGTATCTTCAATCTCAAATAGTAAGTTTAGTTTTTCTCTTTCTTTCTGTTCTGGATGATTTTTGATCCTTACAATTACTTTACCTTTATCAGTGAATTTAATGGCATTATTGAGTAAATTAATCAGAATTTGCCGTAATTTTACGCTATCACTCCTAATTAAATCAGGAATATTATCTGCAATATCAAAAATTAAATCAACTCCTTTCGATTGTGCTTTTAGCTTAAACATTTGGACTAAATTTTTAACCAACTTATGTAAGTTGAAAGATTGATAGGAAAGGGTGATTTCTCCTGCTTCAATTTTGGCCATATCTAAAATACTTTTAATCAGGGTTAATAAATGTTCACCACTTTCATTAATAATCTCAATATATTCTTTCTGTTCTTTGTCCAATTTTTGATCATTATTTAGCAGTTGACTAAAGCCTAAGATCGCATTTAATGGGGTTCTTAATTCATGACTCATATGGGCTAAAAAATTACTTTTAGCCTGACTGGCCGCTTCAGCAGAATTTTTAGACGTTTCGAGTTCTTGTAATAATTCAGATTGTTGGATAGCGAGTCCTAATTGTTGAGCAATTTGATTCAGTAAATTTAGTTCTGAAGACTGCCAATGACGAGGATGAGAATTTTGATAACAAGCGAGTAATCCCCATAGCTGATGATGAACAAAAAGAGGGGCAATCATGTAAGCTTTTGCCTGTAATTGTTCCAAGAATTCAATATGACATTGTTGATAACCGACGGTATAAATATTATCTACCCTCAAACTTTGATGATCTTTATACCTTCCTCCCCTTGTTTCTTGTAAATAAGTATCTTCCCAGACTTTTTTGCTATTATTACTAACTAATTTAAGCCATTTTTCATCCACTGATTCAGCAATAAATTCCCCACTCCAATCAGCATTAAATTGATAGACGGCCACGCGATCGCTGTGTAAAATTTTTCGCCCTTTTTCGGTTGCTGTTGTTAAAATACTTTCGAGGTCAAGACTTTGATGAATGTGTTCAATAATATGATTTAACCCTTGAGATTGTTGTAAATTATCAGCCAATTCTTCTTCAATGCGTTTTTGTTCGGTAATATCTCGACCGACCCCTTGAATTTCGACTAAGTTACCGGTTTCATCAAATAGTCCCCGATTAATCCAATATTGCCAGCGTTTTTCCCCTTCACCATTAATCACAGGATGTTGACGACTGATCACAGGGGTTTCCAGACTCAAACGACTTAAATTGTGACGTAAACAGCTTTGATTTTCTGGAGGAATGGAGGCAAAAAAACAAGTATACAGGATGTCTTCTCGTGCTTGGCCAAAATAACGACAATAGGCTTCATTAACGAAAGTTAAGGTTCCATCGGGTAAAAAACGACAGATTAACTCGGTTTGATCTTCAACAATGGCCCGATATTGGGCTTCGCTTTTTTTTAAAGCTTTTTGAGTTTGTTTGAGACGATACATCGATCGCAACAAATAGAATCGCCAAAGGACAATGATGATAACAGTCAATACAAGCAACAACCCTAAAAGCTTTAAGGTGAGGGGAGAAAGGGTGATGGGGGGAGTGGGTTCGTACCAGCGTTGATAAATTTGTTGATAGTCTGAAGAGGGAAGAAGCTCAGTGAGGGCGTGATCTAATCGTTGTCGCAATTCTGGGCGATCTCGATGAACAGCGATCGCCCGTGGAACTTTTTGGAGGGTTGGTTTGAGGGTTGTCAGGCGATAGTCAAGGGAAATAGCCTGGGCTAAGTTCCAAATGGGGGGTTGAGGATGGGCTAAGCCATCGACTTGTCGGGATAATAAATGGAATAAAGCGTGTTCAGGGGACTCAAAGGTTTCAATGCTAACGTTTTTGTGCTTTTCCAACAGGTTAACGGCTTCATTTTCCTTAACGACAGCAATCGTTGCTCCGGATAAGTCATTAAGGGACTTAATTTTGCTATTATCCCTTAGAACAAACACACAAATATTGATAATTTCAATGGGACTGCTATAAATCAACATTTGGGAAGAAGTGGAAGTTATCCCCATGTTCGGAACCAGATCAACTTCCCCGGTTTCTAAGGCTTTGATAGTGTCACTCCAAGTTTCTTTGATTTCATAGGTGACTTGGAGGTTAGCGCGTTTGGCCACTTCTTCCATGACATCAATGGCGAACCCGTGGGGGTTTCCTTGACTATCCACTGAGTAGGTGGGAGGGGAATAACGGGGAATGGCTGCGGTAACTTTGAGGGGGGATGAAGGGGTTGATCTCACCGGTTCAGCAACATTAGCTATGATGAGGTTAGGTAAACAATAAGACCCAATCAGTAATGCTATGCCTGTAATTAAACGATAATGTCCCACGTTGTTTCCATTGCGATCGCCTTAGACTTTTTTATTGTTCCATAACTGGGGGTAAGTTGTCGGTGATCTGGATTTTTCTCTAGAAACATCGCGTTAACTGATTAAATGATGGACTAAAGCGAAACGGACTAACCCGACGCGGTTACGGGTTTCAGTTTTGTCTAGCAACTTACTAACATGTTTCTCAATGGTGCGTTCGCTTAAATGAAGGTGTTGAGCGATTTCTTTATTGGAGAGTCCTGTGGTTACAAGGTCGAGGACTTCCCCTTCTCGTGGGGTTAATCCTAACCGTTTCGTTTCTGCTTGAATGGAAATTTGGGCAGCTGCTTGTTGTTGGGAGGCTGTCTGAGTAGGAGACGGTTCTTGAGAAAGCCGCCATTCTGATTGGATGATTTGCGATCGTTCCAATAAATTATGGATAACTGCTTTTAATTCGTCCATTTCAAAGGGTTTGGGCAAATAGACATCACAGCCCACTTGATATCCTTGAATGCGCTTGTCTGTGGTGTCACACTCGGTCAAAAAGACCACCGGAAGTAAGCGGAACTGGGGCAGTTGTCGCAGTTCTTTAACCAAGGTGTAACCGTCCTTCCGTGGCATCTTAATATCTGATACTAATAAATAGGGACGATAGGTTTGCATTGAGGAAAGGGCTTCCTCTCCATTTTGGGCGGTCATGACTGCATAACCGTGCATTTCTAAATAGTCTGCAACGGCAACACGAATCCCTGGATCGTCGTCGGCAATTAGGATCGGTAAAGGCATAGGTGAGTTTTATCTCTTTACCTATAGGGTAACATTTTTTTGCAGACTGTCACATTTTTAAGCAATTTAGTTGCAATTATTATTAATCGATAAAAAATAGCCACGTCTGTAAAGTAACGTGGCTATCTCGGTTAAATTTCTCCGCGAATTTCTTCAATTACACCGTCACGAATGACAATTTCTACGTTTAATTTTTTCACTAAGTTATCTCCTTTTTCCACACGGAAAAAGCTTTCCATTTGTCCTTGAACCACTTCTTGTTCGAGTTCAACCACTTGTACTTGCTGCATTTGTTGTAAGAATTGATTTTTTCGTTCTAAAAACTCACTTTTTTTCTGATTCACCTGTAATTGAATATTATCAATTTGTTGGGTGGTTTCAGGACCGGGAGGAGATACACTTTGTTTTTGAATCTCAGAAATTGCTCGTTGTCCTTGCATTTCAATTTGTTGCATTTGGTTGTCAAGCTGGTTAATTTGTGCTTGCAGTTGTTGCTGCATTTCTTCTTTCCAGCGAGTGGTGACAATAACTTTTAAGTTGACTGGCCGTTTCAGTAATAAGCTGGTGTTTGCGTCTTCCATAAGTGTCTCTCCGTTGGTTAATGTTTTCAATGATTAAGATTCAAACATCCCGTCGATCATACCCCGATATCGTTCCGTGACCACAGGCCGTTTGATTTTCAAGGTTTGGGTCATCATGCCATTTTCTGCGGAAAAGGGTTCTAATATCAGTTCAAAGGCTTTAATTTGGTCATCTGCGCGGTATCCGGGGCGATTTTTCACTTCTCGGTTCAATTCTTGTTTAAATAAGTCTTGAACGGGTTTTCCATAGAGATCGCTATTGACGATCGCTTCTCTGTTGGCATCTTCTGGGGGAAAGGTAAGGTTAAGTTGTTGGTTTTTGCCCCATGTTTGCAATGCGTCTAAGTTCGGTACAATCAAGGCCCCCAAGGCTTTTTGATCTTGTCCCACTAACATCATTTGGTCGATGTAAGGACTTCTAATGCAAGCATCTTCGATGGGTTGGGGTTCAATATTTTCCCCGTTATTCAACACGATGGTGTCTTTGGCCCGTCCGGTGATCACTAAATCATTCATCGGGGTGATCCATCCTAAGTCCCCACTGTCAAACCATCCTTCGGGATCGATGGCTTTGGCCGTTGCTTCGGGTTTTTTATAGTATCCTTGCATGACTTGGGGGCCGCGAATGAGAACCACCCCTCGTTTTCCTTGGGGAAGGGGTTCACCGGTATCGAGATCCACAATTTTAATTTCTGTATGGGGAATAGGTTGACCGGAGGACCCCCGTAGGTTATGGGTATGGGTCCGGGCGTTGGCCACGGGGGAGGTTTCGGTGAGGCCGTAACCCACTAAGACGGGGACATTAATGATCTCGTAGAAGTCGTCTAAGTGTTTGGCCAGGGAACCCCCACCACTGACTAGGGTTTCAAAATTCCCCCCTAAACCCTCTCGAATTTTGTTGTAGACCAATTTATCCCCTAAACTGTGCAACGGGGCGAGTAAGGCTGCTTTAAGTTTGGCTATGAACCGATCTATGGCTGAGGCATCGAAGTGTTCTAAACTCATATTATTGGCGATGCGTCGGGACAAGATACAGTTTTGGGAAATGTTGAAGAAAAATTGAACGATTTTTTGTTGGGTGGGACTTTTTTCTCTCAGTTGCTTCTGTATGCCTTCATAAAGGGAATCCCACAGACGAGGAACTCCCACCATGTGTTCAGGTTTAAATCGCTTGAGATCGGTCTTAAAGTTGCGGATATTGGTGTAAATGAGGGTGCATCCTTGGGAGAGTAAAAAATATTCTGCGCTGCGTTCGTAGGAATGCCAAGAGGGTAAGATACTGAGAACACTATCCCCTGCTTGGGGTTGGATGACAGCATCTAAGTTTTTGATTTGATGCAGTAAGTTACCATGAGACAACATAGCCCCTTTGGGTTGTCCGGTGGTTCCTGATGTATAGATTAAGGTAGCTAAATCATCATCATTTTTGGTCACAGGTTGTAGGCTATGGTTAGCCCCTTGTTCCATCAGTTGAGTATAGTTTAAGGTTTTGATGGAATCGTCTGTTTTGGGGGTTTCGTCGCTGAGTAGGATAATTAATTGTAGGGGTATTTCGTCACAGAAAGCGCGTAGTTTATCTAAGGTTTTCTGATTTTCGACGATGAGGGTGCTACTGTCACTATCTCTTAAAATATAAGCTAATTCGTTCTTATCTGCTTGTGCCGATCGCACGGCATTGGCGGCCCCTGCTAACATCGATCCTTGATCGGCGATGAACCAACGGGGACTATTATCGGCAATCAAACTAATTTTATCATCTGGGGCAACCCCTAGGGTTTGGAGTCCAGAGGCAAATTGTTCGATTTGTTGGTATAACTGAGTAAAGGTGAGTTTAACGGCTGGTTTACTGTGGGGATCGTGCAATGCCAGGATATCGGGGAATTTTTTAGCTGCGATCGCCCAAATATCAGGTAAGGCGGTTACGTTAGCATATTCGGGAATAGTGGTCATAGCGTTTATATTAGTAATGGTTTCACCCTATAGACTAGCTAATCAGGGGGTGATTGTTCCCATGTTAGGGGTTGAATGCTATGTTTTGAGGGGCAATAGTGACAGTTTTTTCAGTGATCACTTATGTAGGAACATAATAATATTATGCTACTTCAAAGAGTTGTTTAGGTTCGGGTAATAGTTGACCTTCTGAGATGGCTGAATCTACTAATAATTCTAAAACTTCTTGTGCATTCTTAAAAGCTTCTTGATAGGTTTCTCCGTGAGTTACCGGTTGCATCACGTTTTCAAATTCTGGTAAAAACACAACGAAACATTGATCTTCTTCTGACCATTGAATAACAATAGTGTATTTCATTGATTATTATCCTCTTGATTGATTTTTTGTAAGATGTCAATGGCTTCCATAACTTGCTTTTCTAGATATATTTTAGCATCACTTCCATCTTTTCCAGCAATAATAATGGATTTAGATAGTTGAGGATGTGACCATTTTGTATGACTTCCTTTTGCGGGTTGATAGCTAAATCCTGCTTTTTTGAGTATTTGTTTTAATTCTCTAATTTTTTTCGGCATTATTCTATTATGTTATGTGGAGGCATAATGATATTATGCCCTATCACCAACTTAATCCAGACTTAGATTTCTACAATCGTTAATCTTGAGAACTAAAAAATTATGGTCAAGGTAAATTATCAACTAGAAGTTAATCCTAAAATAAAAGAACGGTTAGGGGTTGAATTAGAAATAATTAAACAATTTTGTCATCAATGGGGAATTGTTGAATTAGCTTTATTTGGTTCAATTTTACGGGATGATTTTAACTTGAACAGCGATATTGATATTTTGGTTAGTTTTGAAGCTAACAATCATATAAGTCTTTTAGATTTAGAAACGTTAGAACAGGAAGTTACAAAGTTATTAAATCGATCAGTGGATATAGTAACAAAGAAATTCATAGAAAAAAGTGATAATTGGATTCGTCGTCACAATATTTTAGATAATAATGAGGTTATTTATGTCAAGAGATAAAGAAATTATTTTAGATATAGTTAAAGCTTGTCGGTTGATTTTAGCTTTTACAAGAGAAATGAATCAAGATGATTTTTTAGAGGATGAAAAAACCCAGTCATCTGTTTTATATCAAATCATTATTATTGGAGAAAGAGATCCGCTTTGTGGTGCGCTTGTTCGTTTTCTTCTTCAGTTTCGATAATTTTAGGTTGATATTTAGCAAGTAAATTTGCGTAAGTGTCTCGATTAAAAGTAAGGGTCATTTTTCCAGTTCTCCTTGTCGTAGTCAGCGTGGGTTAATATATTTTTATGATATAATGGGTTAAGAAAAATAAAAGTGTACATTTATGCGGTTAACAGCAATTTTTCAAAAGGTTCCAGAAGGTTATATTGCTTTTGTTGAAGAATTACCAGGTGCAAACACTCAAGGAAAAACCCTAGAGGAAGCGAGAAGTAATTTATTAGAAGCAATCGAGTTAGTATTAGAATCTAATCGAATGTTAGCAGAAGAATCTATTCAAGGAATGGATGTTATTAGAGAAACCCTAACTGTATCGGGATAATGAAAAGAAGAGATTTAATTAAGCATTTAGAAGTCAATAGATGCGAATTTCTTCGAGAAAGAGGAAATCATACAATGTATGTTAATCGAAAAGTTCAAAAAGTGTCAGCCATTCCAAGACATCGAGAAATTAATGAGTTTTTAGTCCGCAAAATTTGCCGAGATTTAGAAATTCCTCAACCCTAATCAATCATTCCTTTAATCCTTCTCCATATTAATAATAAAATAAAACCCACTAAAGCAAAGGGAAAAGCAATGATTCCAAAAACAAAACATAAAATCAGTTGCAGTTTACTCTGTTGTCCAAATTGTATCAAAGATTTGAACCACTGAGGATATGGCATTTCTGAGAGGGGTAAATCTAATTCTTGTAATATCTGACTACCTTGAAAACATAAAGCATAACCTTCTTTTACTTTTCCCATTTCAGAATAGATTTTACTGAGAGTTATTAATGTTCTTGCTTCTCCTTCTTTGTCTTCTAATCTTCGTTTAATTTCTAGGGTTGCTTGATAATAGTCTCTTGCTTGGGAGTATTGTTTTAAGCAGAAATAAGTCTTACCTAAATTTTCAAGACAGCTAATAATATCATGAGGATTCCCTAATTGTTGGAATAATTGTAATGCAAATTGATGGTATTCTATGGCTTGTTGATATTGTCCCAAGGAATTGTAAGCAGAACCCAATTTATTATAGGAAATTGCTTCACCCTTTCTATTGCCGATTTCTTTTTTGATAGCTAAGGATTGTTGATAGTATTCTATTGCTTGTTGATATTGTCCCAGGGAATTGTAAGCAGAACCCAATTTATGATAGACAATTGCTTCCCCGTTGCGATTGCTAATGTCTGTAGAGATATCTAAATACTGTTGATGGTATTGTATCGCTTTTTCATATTGTTTCAGGGAATAATAAGCATTACCTAAACCAAGATAAGAATCACCTTTACCTAGATGATTGTTAATTTCTATATCGATAGCTAAAGAATGTTGATAGCATTCTATTGCTTGTTCATATTGTTGCAATTCATAGTAAGTAGAACCCAAATTAATATAAGAAGAAGCTTCACCAGGACGATCGCCTAATTCTGTACAGATAGCTAAAGACTTCTCATAGTATTCTATCGCTGATTGATATTTTCCTAGAGAGTTGTAAACTAAACCCAAATTATTATAAGATTTTTCCTGTATATTCGGGTTATCCGTTTCAATTGCAATAGCTAAAGACTTCTCGTAGTATTGAATAGACTGTTCATAGTCTCTAAGAGATTCATAGGTAATGCCTAAATTATTGTAGCAATTCGCTTTGCTTTTATGCTCACCAATTTCTTTATAAATAGTTAAGGACTGCTGAGAATATTCTATAGCTTGTTGATATTTCTTTAAGTAATTGTAAGCATTCCCCAAATTAGTATAGGAACGAGCTTCACCTTCTCTATCGCCGATTTCTGTAAAGATAGCTAAGGACTGTTGAAAGTATTCTATGGCCTGTTTATATTGTCCCAGTAAATTGTAAGTATCACCTAAGTTATTAAGTGAATGTGCATAATTTCTATTATCTTTCTTTTTATTTTTCTTATATCCCCTGATTAAATCTGAATAATATTCTACTAGAAGATGATAATATCCCTGGAAAGTCATAAACTGATCAATATCATGTAAATAATCAAACGCTGTGTCATATTCTCCGAGTTGATAATAATGATAAAAAATCTCTAAATATCCTTGTATCTCATCCAGGGTTTTCCAGGGTTTGGGGGGAACAACAGATAAATAATAATTAATTGCTGTTTGATGACAGTTAGTTAAGTCCGAATATTTTTTCTGTAAATAGGGTTTAAGTAATAGGGGACATTCATAACCTTTTTTATTACTACGGGATAATAAGGAACGATGGAGCAGATTTTGTAATTCTTTTTTTACTTCTATGGGTTTGATGTTTTCTTCTGTCTCTCCTTCTGCAAAATTAGCATTGATATACATTCCCGTTGCTGCTGTTACGTCAAAGGGTTGACGATAGACAGATAAATTAACTAAAAATTGTCTTTTTTTCTCGCTTAAACGGTCTAAATGTTGTTCTAATATCCATGATAATCGTGCATCGGTTTTATTGCGATGGAGTCCTGATGCTTCGTTGTAAATTAACTCAAATTCATCTAAACCCAATTCTTTCACTTGATTTAGTTGACTATCACAATATTCTTTGAGGTATGATGCTACTAATCTTAAGGTCAAAGCATGACCATCTATTTGAGTAACTAAATTTTCTAGGTCTTGGTCGCTTCCTTCAATTTGTAATCCTTTTAATAGTGTTTTACCTTCATCAACCGTAAAACGTCCCAGAGAATACCAATTATTGTCTCCTCGATAGAGATTAGGTTTATCCCTTGTAGTTAACAATAAAATACTGGTGTGTCCTTGTTGCTTCCAACGCTGAAAAAATGTAGCATAATTTTCGCTTTGCCATTCTCCTGATTCATCTAATAAAGTTTCAATATTATCCACCACTAATAAACAACGATTGTTATGTAAAATTCTGAATAAATCAGCAATTAAAATATTAACGTCACCCGTCGCATTTACTGTTCCTGATAACCCCTTAATGATGGATTCAGCAAAAGCAGCAAAATCAGGATTTAAACTAACATCAGCCCAAAATTTGTTTTGTAGAAACGTTTCATGAAACGTTTCTACGTTTTTGTTAAAAAAATTGTTATAAAAATAAGCAACCAAGGCAGATTTTCCGATTCCACCTAACCCAACAATCCCGATTAAATTAACGTCAGCATCATCAATCCAACTTTGAATAGTGGTCATTTCTTCTAACCTATCCACCCAAGGTTTAACGAGAGGAGGTGAGGTAATGACACTGGATGATAAGGTTACTTTTCTATCAGGTTTTTCCTGCAAAAATTCTATGAGTCGTTGTACATCATTTTCCTCTAGTCCTTTTTTACGTTAATAACATTCTGTGTGCCAATATTGTTAATTTCTTCTGCATTATAATTGTTGAGATTGTCTGATTTTTGCTTCCCCACAACCGTACTTTTTTCAGCTTTAGCAACATGAATATTAATGGTTTCTTTGTCTTGATTCATGGCTTCTTTTGCTAATTGCTGCACCTCTTGTTTAAACGTCTCATCAGACAACATTTCCACGTCCAAGAAAGGGGCTAAATTGGGAATTTGGTCAGTTGAGTTATTTTCTTCAATTTCACTGATTGCTGTGCTTGCAACGGGTTTATTTTGCAAGCGGTTACGAATAGTTTGATACAGTTTTTTAGTGGCAGTTGGGAGATTTTCTACCCCCATTGTAATCACTGCACCTACCACAAACTCTAGAATTTTCGCAGTTGTAAAAGTTTCCATTATTTTTGACTATTTACCAGTAAACTTATTATAACTCCTGCCTCCTGCCTCCTTTCTCCTGCCTCCTGCCTTCTAACCCTCACTTCCTAGCTGTAACGTCCATAGTCTCACCACACCATCATTATCCCCAGACACTAAATAGGAACCATCCCCAGTAAAAGCAATACTATTAATACTATTAGTATGACCTTGAATTAATTGGGTTAATTCCCCTGAAATGAGATCCCAAATAGCAATCATTTTATCTTTTCCTCCTGAGGCCAAATAACGACCATTTAAACAAAATGCCACACAATTAACATAATTAGTATGACCTTGAAAACGATGAATTTCCTTACCCGAAATAATGTGCCAAACTCTCACCGTTTTATCCCGACTAACGGAAACAATAAATTGACCATCGGGACTAAAAACCACATCTTCAACGCTATATTGATGACCTCCTAATTGTTGGACTTGTTGACCAGATACAACTTCCCAGATTTTAATGGTTTTATCATTACTACAACTAGCCATTAATTGATTATCCGGACTAAAAGCAACCCCTTCAATATCTTCTAAATGACCCAGTAAAATACGAGTGGGTTTACTTCCTTTAAAATTAGGCCAACTGTGACTTATCTCCCAAAGACAAACGGTTTTGTCCCAACTTCCCGAAGCAACCCATTGACCATTAGGACTGACTGCAACACTGCTGACCCAGTGTTGATGACCTTGTAAAATGCGTTTACATTTTCCTGTGTGAATATCCCAAACTCTGAGGGTTCCATCCCAACTGCCGGATACCAAATGTTGACTATCCGGACAAAAAGCCAGACTAGAAACTGCACTTTCATGACCTTCGAGACAACTGACTTCCCGTTGTTTTATGACATCCCAAAGATGGACAGTCCCATCACTGTAGGCGATCGCCACCCACCGACCATCGGCACTACAGGCCACACTATACACCCAATTGGTATGGTGTTGTAGTTGTTCGATCGCTGTTCCGGTTTCTCCATCCCAGAGACGGATGGTATTATCGGATGCTGCTGAGATCAGATAACGATCATCGGGACAAAAGGCGATCGCTTTAATACTGTTATTGTGTCCTTGTAGGTGTTGAATGGGTTGTCGTTGTGCAATGGACCAAATACGAATGGTTTTATCATTAATGGCCGATGCAGAGGCTAAATGTTCTGCATTTTTATCAAAACTTAACCCTGTTACCCAGTCTTGATGACCTTCTAATACTTGTTGAAATTTCCCTGAAGTAACATCCCATAAACGAATGGTTTGATCTCGGCTTCCTGAAGCCAATACTTTACTATCGGAGCTAAAAATTAAGCTTTCCACTGCCATTTTGTGACCTTCTAAGCATCGCCATTCCTGTCCAGATATAGCCCCCCAAATTCTTACTATTCCCGTATGGCAACCCGAGGCAATAAATTGATTATCTGCACTAAAGGCAACGGCGGTTATTTGTCCCATGGGATCGGATAATTCGTGACGTTTTTTCCCTGTTTTAATTTCCCAGATAATTAAGGTTTCGTCGAGGCTTCCTGAGAGTAACAAAGAACCATCTTTATTAAAAGCAAGATCGGTAATTTTCTTTGAATGACCTTGTAATTGCCTTAAAAAAGTTCCTTGAGTTAAATCCCATAAGTAGATATTTTGTTGCCAAACGAGAGCTAATATATTTTTATTTTCACTGATAGCTCCACAGGAATTAGGGCAGTCAATTTCCCAATGGGTAACTTGAGTTTTAAAATTGAATAATGATGCACCTCCTGCTTCTAAAACTAAGACTTGATTTTGAGTAACTGGGATCACTTTTCTAATACAACCACGCCCTAACTTCTGAGCCATTCCTTGTTGTTGTAATAGGGGTAAGGCAAATTTTCCTTGTAAATTTTCTATACTTTTTTGTTCAATTTTAATAACATTTTCTTTTTTTTCTTTTCGCATTTCCCACCATTGATCTACTGTTGAACTGCGATAAGTCCTCTGAATTCTTAACGCATCAACAATTAACATATCCCAAGGATAATCTAACCCTTGAGGCTGCCAAGTATCCGTTTCTAAAACACGGGTCATGGCTGGAGGGGGTAATTTTCCTGTTAATAGTTCATGGAGGATCATTCCGACTTCAAAGAGATCGCTTTGGGGTCCTATTTCTCCCCCTGACATTATTTCGGGGGCTGCATAACATTCGGTAAAAGAACGGGTTTTCTTTCGTTTAGCATCACTGGCTAATGTAGCTGCCCCAAAGTCAATTAAAATCAATTGATTTTCAGGGGTTAAGAGCATATTTTCTGGTTTCAAATCCAGATGATATATTCCGGCTTCATGAATGGCAGTTAAGGCATTAACTAATTGTCCAATTAGGTTTTCTATTCTGTCGGTCGATAGTTTTTGATTGGGTTGATTTTCTAGTTCTTGTAATAGGGTTTTTCCTTCTACCAAGTCCATGACAATATAAGCTGTATCTCGTTCTTCAAACAAGTCTCTGACTTTAACAACATTGGGATGATCTAACTTAGCTAATATTTTTCCTTCTTCCAAAAAACGATAGAGATTTCTTTGATATGCGTCCCGATGTTTTTCAGGAATAATTAAGAGTTTGGTTTCAATATTTCGGGAGACATATTCGACAGGATAAAACTCTTTAATAGCGACAGGATTCTTTAAGAGGGTATGATGGGCGCGATAGGTAATGCCAAAACTGCCTTTTCCCATGGCATCATCAAGACAATATGTATGCGATCGCAGTTGAGTTCCTTGGGGTAACACTTCCTGTAACAAAGCGATAACTTGCGCCCCACAATGGGGACAAAGTTGGGTGGTTTCGGGAAGGTTATCAAGGTGGCAGTTTAAACAGCGCATTTATCTCAGTTATTGATCCAATTTCAATTGATTTAATATTCTTTGTTTATCCTATCCTATCCTGATTTTGACCCCTCTTAAAATTAGTAAAACCCACGGGTTAGAGTCCGTGGGATAATGTTAACCGTAAAAAATCTTAATAATTATTCATACAACTCTAACTAGCCGTAGGTACGACATTGTTGAACTAACCCATCAAATCCTTCCCAAATTTGTTCGTCTGATGCTTGAATCATACCGAACATAAATGAGGTTTTTTCCTTAATTTCTAGGGTTAATAATTTTTCTGAGGGTTCAAATTTGTAGTTTAAGGTAGCTGCAACTGTACCATCAGAAATCATGGGTTGATTCCTAACTTTTAACTCAACTTTACCTTGATTTTCGCCGTGATAATCAGCCCAACCTTGTTCTGAACCATTGGAACTGGGCGGTTTTATACATTCGTTGAATTGTTTCATATTGATATTGTCATACTTTTTCAACGAGCTAGTGGATGCGGAGGAACTTAGAGTCATACTTAAGAAAAAAGTAGCAGTTGTTACATAAGCCAATAAATTATATGGCTTTCTTATTGATAGATTCATGACTGTTTGCTATGGAGTAAGGTTATATGTGTGTAATGATAACGACAATACTTGAAAATAGAATCATAAACCCTAAAAATTTAAAGAACGCTTAATCTTTTGCAGAAGTTAAAGAAATGTAAATAGGGTAGAAAATAGAAAGAATTAGAGAATGTTCTTGTATTTTATCGTTATCAAACTAAACTCTTATGTAAAGAAGCGATCGCATTTCATCAGATTCTTCGTTAAACAATCTAGTGGACTGTTTCAGCTTAATTTGCTGTATTAGGTAGGGAATTATCATCCTCCTCGAAGACGGGATAGAGACGCTTAAACTTATCTGGCCTCTTCAAATGCCCCAAAACCGTATATGCTAGAAAGAAAGTAACGTTACGAAATGTTACAGAAGGCAATTAGCAATAATTAACTATGCAATGTGTTAGTGCGATTCGTTCTTGGCAGGAGCCTCTAGAAACTAGAGGGGTATAGCCAAGGTTCAGACACTCCCCAAAAGGAGAAAAGTAGAATAATGACCCATTGACCCAAGAGGAAAAACAAAGCCCTCACAGGCAATCCTCAAAGGAATAACAAAGTCAAAAGTAAAATCTACAGTCTGAATAACTGTTTGTTTGATGGAGGTGCAAGCCCTCCCGTCGAAGGCTACGATTGACTCTTGACCTGGCCACAGTGACCCGACTCGGAATTCGGGAGGCTGAAGCTGGCATCAGGACGCAACCAGACACCAACTGCTAGGTGACACTGGCGTTAATAAGGAGTCCCCATGATGAAACAGAGCCTAGAAAAGCGTCTTATTGCTGGGCAGAAAGCAGCATCCAATAAGGATTCTGACCCCATCGGAGTAATGTAACCCGTCAACTTATTGATACGAGAGTGACATAGCCAAGGGTTTCTGATAGGCGAAGTGGCTACATCTAATAGGGACAAAACAATCGAACAAACGGAACGAATAAAAACGAATCTAGAGTCTCAGGAAAAGGTCGAACCCCTGAGTAGGCAAGACGAGATGCGGAAACCTCTAGATTCGGGTAGGACGAAGCGTAATTGCTTCGAGGCAAATAGAAAACGATTAACCGAGGTGAACATGGTTAGACACAAAATCAAAGATTTTAGTGAACTCTGGAAGAGCATTCCCTGGAAAAAACTCCGTAAGAATCTCTTTCGTCTCCAAAGAAGATTGTTTAAAGCCATTCAAGCAGAAGACACACGACGAGCAAGGAATCTACAGAAACTGATTCTAAAGTCCAAAGCTGCTAGATTACTCGCAGTCCGACAAATATCTCAACTAAACGCTGGAAAGAAAACCGCAGGAGTCGATGGAATTAAATTTCTAAACTTCAAACAACGGTTCGCCTTAGCAGAAAAGTTACTCGAAGCCCACGATTGGAAACATTCCAAGCTTAGAGAAATACCCATCCCAAAAAAGGACGGAACAACTAGAACACTTAAGGTTCCTACTATGGCAGACAGAGCATGGCAATGCCTTGTAAAATACGCCTTAGAACCAGCACATGAAGCAGTCTTTCACGAAAGGAGTTACGGGTTCAGACCTGGACGCTCCGCACACGATGCCCAAAAATTTCTATTTTCTAACCTCAATCGTCAAGGCAGAGGATATAGAAAAAGGATACTCGAACTGGACATAGAAAAGTGCTTCGACAGGATAAACCACACCTCGATCATGGACAAGGTTATCGCTCCAAAATCCATCAAACTTGGACTATGGAGATGCCTAAAATCAGGAGTCAATCCTGAATTTCCAGAACAAGGAACCCCCCAAGGGGGAGTGGTAAGTCCTCTACTAGCCAACATCGCTCTCGATGGCATAGAGAACATCCACAAATCAGTCCGCTATGCAGACGATATGGTTCTCATCCTAAAACCAGAAGACGATGAAAGCAAGATACTTAAGGACATAAAAGAATTTTTGGCAGAAAGAGGGCTAAAGGTCAAAGAAAGTAAAACTAAGCTAGTCAAATCGACAGAAGGATTTGATTTTCTCGGATGGCACTTCAAAGTAAAATCCAACGGAAGCTTTAGGTGTGTTCCATCAGAGGACAACTACAAAGCATTTCGCAAGAAAGTCAAAGATATTGTCAACTGCTCGAATTATGGTGCTAAAGTCAAGGCTTATAAATTAGCCCCCTTAGTTAGAGGATGGCGAAACTACCACAGATACTGCTACATGGACGGTTCACGTTTCTCCTTATGGAGATTAAACAACAGAACCTTCAAAGTCTTTAATAAAGAAAAGAAACTGAGCCGACACACGGCAACAGAACTTGTCAAGAAGGCATTTCCAGCAATACCCTATAAAGAAAATCGTCACGTTCTTGTCAAAGGAGTAAAATCACCCTACGACGGTGACTTAGTTTATTGGAGCCAACGTAATAGTAAGCTCTACGAAGGAACAACCTCTAAATGCTTGAAAAAGCAACACCATTCATGTGGATGTTGTGGACTCAAACTCACCTCCGAGGAACGAGTACACCTCCATCATATTGATGGAAATCACAACAACTGGAAGCTAAAGAACCTAATAGCGGTTCACGAAAGCTGTCATGATTATATCCACATGGGCAAGACTGAAAAAGTCTAATTTGTCGGGAGCCGAATGCGTAGAAATACGCACGTTCGGATCTAAATGAGAGGGGCAGAGCCTAATAGCTCTCCTCGACTCAACCTTAACCGTCGCGCCCAATTTAGTGCCAGTCATCGTTACTGGTTGTCGGAATGGGACGACAACAAAAATCAGCAAGTTTTTGGGGCTTGTAGCCGTTTTCCGGGTCATGGTCATAATTATGTCCTCTTTGTCTCTTTGTGGGGTGAGATTGACCAATATGGCATGGTAGAGAACCTTTCTACTGTCAAACAGGTCATTAAAAGAGAAGTCACTTCTCAACTTGACCACGCTTATCTCAATGATGTCTGGGAAGAGTTTCAAACTACCTTACCCACCACCGAAAACCTGGCCAGAATTATCTGGAAACGGTTAGCCCCCCATTTACCCATCGTCAAAATACAACTATTTGAACACCCCCAACTCTGGGCCGAATATCAAGGAAATGCCATGAAAGCCACATTAAACATTCAAACCCATTTTAGTGCAGCCCATCGTCTTGCCCGTCCAGACCTCAGTTTAGAAGAAAATACCAAAATTTATGGTAAATGCGCTCGCACCCACGGCCACGGTCATAATTATCACCTTGAGGTGTCCGTTAGCGGAGACATTGACCCCCGTACAGGAATGCTAGTTGATTTAGTAGCCTTGCAAAACATAGTCAATGAATATATTGTCGAACCCTTCGATCATAATTTCTTGAACATAGATATCCCTTACTTTGCCGAAGTTGTCCCCACTGCTGAAAATATTGCCCTTTATATTGCGCAACAGTTGCAACAACCTATCCGCGAATTAGGGGCCCAACTGGAAAAAGTTAAATTAATTGAAAGTCCCAATAATTCTTGTGAAATCTATTGTAATTCTGCTGCCGACTCCTTAAAGCTACCCTCTCAACAAGAACCTCAACTGATGGCAGTTCATTAAGAAATGTAACATTATTGCCTTAACTGTCTTTTAAAGGCTGAAACTAACGCAAGGGTGTTTAGGAAGCTTTAAACTGAAAGAGGATACCTATATAAAAGGTATTTGATTATGTGAGCGACTATGAGATAGTCTGTAAATTGTCTCTTTGCGTTTCAAGTATCCAATTCTTAGCGTTTGAAAAGGATTAAGTCAATATGGAATCTAAAGTTCAAGAACAAACCACAACCGCAAATTTAAGTGCTGAAGTGCCTGGAACCCTTGCTAAAGCACCTAATTCCAATATAGGAGAGCAACCTTGGCAAGAATGGTTAAACCCTGTGGTGGATATCCTCGCCAA